>CAZTGY010000141.1:0-7219 GCA_964613445.1 uncultured Chromatiaceae bacterium
GCGCTGGAGACCATCTACGTCGTCTGGTTCTTCTACCTCTTCCTGCTGTTCCTCTACGACGAGAACATCCTGGGCGACCGGCACCCGGTGACCTACGGCATCTTCTTCCTGAACGTCATCTGGGCGGTCTACCTGTTCCAGCGCCTGATGAAGTTCTGGAAGGTCACGACCGCCATCCGCTACGGGATCCCGACGGCCATCATTGCCTGGAACGCCGTGGAGATTGCCGGGCGCTGGCACCTGTTCACCGAGTTCTGGGAGAAGCCCCAGGAATTCTGGCTCGAGATGAGCCTGGTCACCGCGGGCGTGGTCATCGCCGGCCTGCTGGCCGCCCGCACGCCGGCCCACAAGAAGGCCGAGCTGTCCCGGGAGCAGCTGGGCCTGACCCGGGCGGCCGACCTGCGCTAACGCAGCGGCCGTCGCTGCCGGCCCCGGGGTGCCCGATCCTCCCACCCCGGGCCGGCGGCGCCTGCCGCGACTATGATGCGGACTCGGGCAGCCCTGCCTGCCGCGGTTCGGGATGCTCGCCTCCGGTGGCCGACGCCTGGCATCAACTCAGCAGCAGCGCGACGCTCGACAGGCTGGGCGCCGGTCCGGGGGGACTGACACCGGAGGAGTCCGCACGCCGCCGGCTGGAATCCGGCCCCAACGAGCTGGCGGCAGCGCCCGCGCGCTCCCCGCTCGGGATGCTGGTTGCCCAGTTCTCCGACTACATGATCCTCGTGCTCATCGCTGCCGCCGTGATCTCGGGCGTCATCGGTGATGTCGCCGACACCATCGTCATCGTAGTGATCGTCGTCCTGAACGCGGTGATCGGCTTCTTCCAGGAATACCGGGCGGAGCGCGCGCTGGCGGCGCTGAAGGCCATGGCCGCGCCCACCGCCACGGTGCTCCGGCGGGGCTGCCCCGTCCTGCTGCCCGCCAGGGACCTGGTCCCCGGCGACACGGTGCTGATCGAGGCGGGCCGGATCGTGCCCGCCGACCTCCGGCTGCTCGAGGCCGCGAGCCTCAGGATCAACGAGTCGGCGCTCACGGGCGAGTCCGTCCCCGTGGACAAGATCACCGACCCGATCGCCGCCGCGGACCTGCCGCCCGGCGACCGCCGCAACATGGCGTTCAAGGGCACGGCGGTCAGCCACGGCCGCGGCGTGGGCGTGGTGGTGGCCACGGGCATGCGCACGGAGTTTGGCCGCATCGCGCTGCTGCTCACGGAAGCGGATACGGTGACGACGCCCCTCCAGCGCCGCCTCGGCGCCTTTGGCCGCGGCCTCGCGCTGGCGGTGCTCGGGATCTGCTCGATCGTCTTCGTCACGGGGCTGTTGCGCGGGGAGCCCGCGCTCCCGATGTTCCTCACGGCGTTGAGCCTCGCCGTGGCGGCCATCCCGGAGGCGCTGCCCGCCGTGGTCAGCATCGCGCTGGCCCTGGGTGCGCGCCGGATGATGGCGCGGAACGCGCTGATCCGGCGCCTGCCCGCCGTCGAGACGCTGGGCTCCGTGACGGTCATCTGCTCCGACAAGACCGGCACCCTCACCGCCAACGAGATGCGGGTGGAGCAGTACTACTGCGACGGCGCCGCGGCCGGGGCGCCAGGCGTTGGCCCCGCGTGGGACCTGCTCCTCGACGCCATGACGGTGAGCCACGACGCGGCCACCGGCGAGGCCGGCCTGCCCGTGGGGGACCCGACCGAAGTGGCCCTGTTGCTCGCGGCGCAGCAGGCTGGCCGCCAGCGTGCGGCCCGCACGGAGAGCTTGCCCCGGATCGCGGAGCTGCCCTTCGACTCCGGGCGGAAGTGCATGACGACGCTGCATCGGCTGGCCGACGGCCGGGTGCTGTCGATCACCAAGGGCGCGCCGGAGCTGCTGCTGCCCCGGTGCACCCGGGAACGGCGCGGCGAGGGCACGGCCATGCCGGACCGGGCCGCCCTGCTGGCGGCCTCCGAGCGCATGGCCGCCGACGGCCTGCGGGTCCTGGCAGTGGGCACCCGCCACTGGACCGGCCTGCCCCCGGACGTCGCCGCCGGGCCGATCGAGCAGGAGCTGGACTTCGTCGGCCTGGTCGGCCTGCTCGATCCCCCGCGACCGGAGGCCGGGCCCGCCATCACGAGCTGCCTCGAAGCGGGGATCGTGCCGGTGATGATCACCGGCGACCACCCGCTGACCGCGCGCGCGGTGGGGGCGCGCCTCGGGCTGATCGAAGCGCGGGCGGCGGTGGTCACCGGCGCGGAACTGGAGCGCCTCGCGGACCCCGACTTCGACAAACTGGTGGCGGCTACCCGCGTGTATGCGCGGGTCTCGCCGGAGCACAAGCTGCGCATCGTCACGGCCCTGCAGCGCCAGGGCGAGGTCGTGGCCATGACCGGCGACGGCGTGAACGACGCCCCCGCGCTCCGGCGCGCCGACATCGGCGTGGCGATGGGCGTGGCGGGCACCGACGTGGCGCGGGAGGCCAGCGCCATGGTCCTGCTGGACGACAACTTCGCGACGGTGGTCCGCGCCGTGCGCGAGGGGCGCCGGATCTACGACAACCTGAGGCGATTCATCCGCTACGTGCTCACGACCAATTCCGGGGAGATCCTGACGATCTTCCTCGCGCCCCTCCTCGGCCTGCCGATGCCGCTGGTCCCGATCCAAATCCTGTGGATCAACCTGCTCACCGACGGGCTGCCCGGCCTGGCGCTGGCCGCGGAGCCGGCGGAGAGGAACATCATGCGCCGCCCGCCGCGGCCGCCCAACGAAAGCGTCTTTGCCCGGGGCCTGGGCCTGCACGCGCTGCTGGTCGGGCTGCTGATGGCGGCCCTCGCCCTCGGCGCCCAGGCGTGGTACCTGGGGCGGGAGCCCGGGCTGTGGCAAACCATGGTCTTCACCATCCTGTGTTTCGCCCAGCTGGGCCACGTGCTCGCGATCCGGTCCGAGGAGACCTCGCTGCTCACGCTGGGCCTGCTGTCGAACCGCCCGCTGCTGGGCGCCGTCCTCCTGACGGCGGCCCTGCAACTGGCGGTCATCTACGTGCCGGGGCTCAATGCGCTGTTCCGCACGGCCCCCCTGCCGCCCCGGGACCTGGCGCTGTGCGCCGGCGCCGCGCTCGTGATCCTGGGGGTGGTCGAGCTGGAGAAATGGGTGCGCCGCCAGGGGGTTGCCGGGAAGGCCGGCCTTGCGGAAACCCCGTAGGGCCAGGCCGCCCCCGGCTGCATATAGTGAATGCCCCGGCAAACCGGAGAATCACATGGGCCGCTTCACAGACAAGGTCGTGCTGGTCACCGGGGCCCTCGGGGGCATCGGCTCGGCCACTGCCCGGCGCTTTGCGGCCGAAGGCGCGCTGCTGGCACTGACCGACATCGGCAGGACCGCTGACGACGTGCCCGCCGCGCTGGTGGCGGGCGCCGCTGACTGGGACTCCTGGCCCGCCAGCTGGGCCTTCTGGCCCGCGGACCTGTCGAAGCCTGCCGACGTGGACACCCTGTTCACGGAAGTCCTGGAACGCTTCGGACGGCTGGACGTGCTGGTGAACGTGGCCGGCTACGACCACGACAACGGCGTGCCGCTGGAAAAGCTGACCCTCGAGCGGCTGCACCGGAACCTGGACACGAACCTCGCGAGTTGCCTGCTCTGCTGCCAGTCCGCGGCGACGATCATGAAGCCCCGCAGATCGGGCGCCATCGTGAACATGAGCTCGCTCACCTGGCGCGGCAGCCAGCAGCAGTTCAGCTACTCCGCCGCCAAGGGCGGCGTCTACGCCCTCACCCGCTCCCTCGCCATGGCGCTGGGCAAGGACGGGATCAGGGTGAACGCCGTGGCGCCCGCCCTCATCGAGGTGGAGAACATGGTGAAGCAGATCCCGCCGGCCGTCTGGGCCCAGGTGAAGACCAGCATCGGCGGCAGCTACCCGCTGGGCCGGCTCGGCCGGCCCGACGAGGTGGCCGCGGCCATGGCCTTCCTCGCCTCCGACGACGCGTCGTTCATCACCGGCCAGATCCTCGAAGTGTCGGGCGGAGCCCGCTTGTAGAGGAGGGGCGGAGCCCGCTTGTAGAGGAGGGGCGGAGCCCGCCTCTAAGGAGTACTGTGCAGGGGTAAGTCCTCAAGCACAGGAGTGCTCACCATGTCGAAGGAACGCAACAACACCCGCGAGACGAAGAAGAAGCCCGCGAAGACGATGGCCGAAAAGAAGGCCGAGAAGCGGGCCAAGAAGGCATCCAGGTCGTTCGCGCCGCGCTGATCCGTCAGGCCTGCAACTCCCGCTTCGCGTGGGCCGGGGTCCTGAAGCCCAGGAGCGCGGCGATCAGCAGCGCACCGGCCAGCAGGCCCAGGATCAGGCCGAACTTCTCCGGGTGCACCCAGATGTCGGTCCACAGGTTCCAGCGGCCGGCGATCTCGTAGCTGCTGAAGGCGATGATCGCCGTCGGGATGGCGTAGCGGATGGCGGTGGTCACCTTCCACATCTGCAGCAGGCGCCGGAGCAGGTAGAAGGCCCAGATCGTGTTGAAGAAGAAGATGGCGTAGGTCACGGGATGCCGGTCGCCGAGGATCCTCTCGTCGTAGATGAAGAGCAGCGCCAGGTAGCAGAACCAGGTGACGAAGATCGTCTCCAGGCAGGTGATGTAGGCGAAGTTCCGCTCGTAGCCCCGGCTGGGCTTGCCCGTGCGCAGCTTCAGGTTGCGCTGGAACCAGATGAACATGTTGCACTTCGTCTCCCGGTTCATCATCAGCGGCATCAGGATTCCGAGGCACACGCCCACGGAAGACATCATCACCAGGTACTCGGCCTTGGTGGCGATCTCGCCCGGTGCGTGGATGTCCATCAGGTCCGGTATGCCCAGCATGTTGGCGTTCCAGACGAAGGAGAACTCCACCCAGCCGCTCCAGATCAGTGAACCGGCCCAGAAGCCGTACCAGGTGCCGGCCACCTCGCTGTCGTGGCGCATGCCGATGAAGAGGAGGATGACGCCGAACAGCCCGAGCGCGAAGGCGGACTGCAGGACGTAGGCATCGCCGAAGATCGCTTCCATGCCCACCATGAGCGTGTGGCCCAGGCCCTGGAACAGGAAGACGATGAAGAAGGCGAAGAGCCCGATCATGGGCGGACGGGCGAGTTGCTGGAGGCCCGTCTTCCGGGCCGGGGGCGTCGGGGCTGTGGCGGCAGTCATGGGCGTAACCTCCGGTAAATCGAACATGACTGTACCACCGGCCCGGCCCGGGACCCGGGACAGCACGTGCGGCAAATGGTCCTACCCGGCAGGTCCCGGGGCCGCAGTTCCGCCTCAGCGCAACCAGAGTATCCGGCTGGCCTCGATGGGCACCCGGGCCCCCGCCAGGGCGGGAATGACCCGGGGCGTGTAGTCGCCGGCCGCCCGGTGGCCCGGAATGCGGGCCGTGTAGACGAAGCCGTTGACCGCGCCGGCCAGCGGCTGCCCCCGTTCCATGGCATGCAGTTCCGCGGGCGCGTTGCCCCGGGCCATGGCGTGGAGCTGCACGGCAACGAAGCCGGCATCCAGCTCACCCAGGTAGACGGGAATCGAGAACCGCCAGGCGCCGGCGTCGGCCTCCCGGTGCAGCTCGCCGAAGTGCAGCCCGTCCCAGTGCTGCCCGATGGCCTCCTGCCAGGCGCACAGTTGCCGGGCGTGGGCCGGATCCTGGCGGGCGGCAAAGGACGCCGCGGCCGGGAGATACAACCGCTCGACGTATTCCCGCAGCATGCGGTTGCTGCTGAAGCGCGGCGTCAGCGTGCTCATGCTCTGCCGGATCCGCGCCACCCAGCCCCGCGGGCAACCCGCCGCATCCCGGTCCCGGTAGAAGAGCGGGATGACGTCCTCCTCCAGCACCCGGTAGAGCTCCGCGGCATCCCGCCGTTCCCACGCCGGATCGTCGCCGTGCTCCTCGCCGTCGCCGATGGCCCAGCCCAGCTCCGGCGCGTAAGCCGCGGCCCACCAGCCGTCGAGCTCCGACAGGTTCAGGCCGCCGTTCACCAGGATCTTCATGCCACTGGTGCCGCACGCTTCCCAGGGGCGCCGCGGGGTGTTGATCCACAGGTCCACGCCCTGCACCAGCTGCTCCGCGACCAGCATGTCGTAGTCGGCCAGGAACACCACCCGCTGGGCGAGCTCCGGGCGGGCGTCGATGAACTCGTTCCATTGCCGGACCATCGCCTTGCCCGGCTCGTCCTCCGGATGCGCCTTGCCGGCCAGGATGAGCTGCACGGGGTACTGCGGGTGGGTGAGCAGGCGGTGCAGGCGGTCCGGGTCGGCGAGGAGCATGGTGGGGCGCTTGTAGCCCGTGAAGCGGCGCGCGAAGCCGAGCAGCAGCGCGTTCGGGTCCAGCGCGTTCCGCGCGCGGGCCAGGCGCTCCGCCGGCGCGTTGACGACGGCGAGCTGGCGCTCCAGGTGGCCGCGGGCGAAGCCGATCAGCCGCTGCCGCGCCCGGGTGCGCATTTCCCACAGGGCCTGGTCGGTGACCCCGCACATCTGCTCCTGCTGGCCCCCGAGGTCGCCCAGCCAGCGCCCCTTCCCGCAGGTCTCCGTCCAGAGGCGATCCGCCTCGGCCGAGTCCCAGGACGGCATGTGCACGCCGTTGGTCACGTGCGTGACGGGCACCTCGTCCTCCGGCCACCGCGGGAACAGCGGCTGGAATATCCGCCGGCTGACGCTGCCGTGCAGGCGGCTGACGCCGTTGACGATCAGGCTCCCGCGGATCGCGAGATAGGCCATGTTGAAGGGCTCGCTCTCGTCGTCCGGGCGCTCCCTGCCGAGGCCGATGATGTCCCGCGCCGGCACGCCCAGCGCCGTCTGCGCCCACTCCATGTAGCGGGCCAGTAGGTCCGGCGGGAACCGGTCGATCCCGGCGGCCACCGGCGTGTGGGTCGTGAAGACGTTGCCGGCCCGGGTGGCGTTGAGCGCGCAACGGAAATCGCCGCCGTGGTCCTGCAGGTGGGTCGCCGCCCGGGCCAGGATGGCAAAGGCGGCGTGGCCCTCGTTGAGATGGCACACCTCCGGATGGATGCGGAGCGCACGGAGCAGCAGCCAGCCGCCAACGCCGAGGCAGATTGCCTGGCGCAGGCGCATTTCCGATCCGCCGCCGTACAGCTCGGCCGTGATGCCCCGGTCGGCCGGGGTATTGAGCGGATCGTTGCTGTCGAGCAGGTACAGGCACACGCGCCCGACCTGGGCGCGCCAGGCCCGGAGGAGCAGGTTGCGGCCGGGAAACGGCAGCTCCACGCGCAGGGGCTCGCC
>CAZTGY010000142.1:0-7210 GCA_964613445.1 uncultured Chromatiaceae bacterium
CTGGCAGTTCCCGACGGTGTCCATGGGCCTTGGCCCGATGATGGGCATCTACCAGGCGCGCTTCATGCGCTACCTGCAGCACCGCGGGCTGGCGGACACGTCGGGCCGCAAGGTGTGGTGCTTCCTCGGCGACGGCGAGATGGACGAGCCCGAGTCCATGGGCGCCATCACGATGCCGGTGCGCGAGAAGCTCGACAACCTCATCTTCGTCATCAACTGCAACCTCCAGCGCCTCGACGGCCCCGTGCGGGGCAACGGCAAGATCATCCAGGAGCTGGAAGCCGCGTTCCGCGGCGCGGGCTGGGCGGTGATCAAGGTGCTCTGGGGCTCGCGCTGGGATCCGCTGCTCGCCCAGGACCGCGACGGCATTCTCAGGCGCCGCATGGAGGAGGCGGTTGACGGCGAGTACCAGAACTTCAAGGCCGCCGGTGGCGCGTACACGCGGGAGCACTTCTTCGGCAAGTATCCTGAGCTCAAGGCCATGGTGGCCAATATGTCCGACGAGGAAGTGTGGCGCCTCAATCGCGGCGGGCTCGATGCGATCAAGGTTTATGCGGCCTACCACCGGGCCATGAAGCAGGATGGCCGGCCGGTGGTCATCCTCGCCAAGACCGTGAAGGGCTACGGGCTGGGCGAGGCGGGCGAAGGCCACATGACGGCCCACCAGGCCAAGAAGCTCGATATCGACGACCTGAAGGCCTTCCGCAACCGTTTCAATATCCCGATCTCCGACAGCGACATCGAGGGCGTGCCCTACTACCGGCCCGGCGCCGACAGCGAGGAGATCCGCTACCTCCAGGAGCGGCGCAAGCAGCTCGGCGGGTACCTGCCGGCCCGCAAGGGTCATATTCAGCCGTTGACCGTGCCTGGTCTTGACGCCTTCCGGGGTCAGCTTGAAGGCAGCGGCGAGCGGTCCGCATCCACCACCATGGTCTTCGTGCGCATCCTCACGACGCTGGTGCGCGACCCGAACATCGGCAGGAACATCGTGCCCATCGTCCCCGACGAGGCGCGCACCTTCGGCATGGAAGGCATGTTCCGGCAGATCGGGATCTACTCGTCCGTGGGCCAGCTCTACACGCCCCAGGATGCCGAGCAGCTGATGTACTACCGGGAGGACAAGCAGGGGCAGATCCTGGAGGAGGGCATCAACGAGGCGGGCGCCTTTTGTTCCTGGCTGGCGGCCGCCACGTCTTACGCCAATCACGGCGTGTACATGATTCCCTTCTACATCTTCTACTCGATGTTCGGCTTCCAGCGCATCGGCGACTTCATCTGGGCGGGTGGCGACATGCAGGCGAAGGGCTTCCTGCTCGGCGCCACGGCGGGCCGCACCACGCTGGCGGGCGAGGGCCTGCAGCACCAGGACGGCCACAGCCACCTGGCCGCCTCCACGATCCCGAACTGCGTGGCCTACGACCCGGCGTTCGGCTACGAGCTGGCCGTGATCATCCAGGACGGCCTCCGGCGCATGTACGAGAAGCAGGAGAGGGTCTTCTACTACATCACGGTGATGAACGAGAACTACCCGCAGCCCGCGATGCCGGAGGGCGTGAAGGACGGCATCCTGCACGGCATGTACCGGCTGCAGACGGGCGGGCGGGGCAAGGTCCGCGTGCAACTGCTCGGCTCTGGCACCATCCTTCGCGAGGTCCTCGCGGCGGCCGAAATGCTGGAGAAGGATTACCAGGTGCCCGCGGATGTCTGGAGCGTCACCAGCTTCAGCGAACTGCGCCGCGACGGGCTGGACTGCGAGCGCTGGAACCTGCTCCACCCGGACCAGGCGCCCCGCAAGTCCTACCTCGAGCGCAGCTTCGCCGCCGTCAGCGGGCCCTTCGTGGCGGCCACCGACTACATGCGCATCGTCGCCGACCAGATCCGCCCGTGGATTCCCGGCCGCTTTGCCGTTCTGGGCACCGATGGCTACGGCCGCAGTGACTCCCGTGCGGCCCTGCGTGAGTTCTTCGAGGTCGACCGGAAGTACATCGTCGTTGCTGCGCTGAAGGCGCTCGCCGACGACGGTTCGCTCGATCCGAAGACGGTGGCGAAGGCCATCGAAACTCTCGGCATCGACCCCTCGAAACCAAATCCGGTAACGGTCTGAGAGCCCCGCATGGCGCGACGTGAAGTGACGGTTCCCGACCTCGGCGAGTTCAAGAACGTCGAGATCGTCGAGTTGCTGGTGAAGGCCGGCGACAAGGTGCGCGCCGAGCAGCCCCTGCTGACGCTGGAAACCGACAAGGCGGCGATGGAGGTGCCGGCGCCCGCGGGCGGCACGGTGCTCGAGCTGAAGGTGGCCCAGGGCGGGCGGGTGTCGAAGGGCGACCTGATCCTCATCCTCGACGCGGATGACGTTGCCATGCCCGTAGGAGCGGCTTCAGCCGCGACCACGTCGGCTCCGGCACCAGCACCGGCCGCCGCGGTCGCGCCGGTCGCGCCTGAAGGCGCTCCTACGGGCGTTCCGCCCGCGCCGAGGGCGGCGGGCACGCTGCCGCCCATCAACGAGACGACCTTCGCCAGCGCCCACGCGAGCCCCTCGGTCAGGAAGTTCGCGAGAGAGCTGGGCGTGGACCTGGGCCGCGTCCGGGGCTCCGGCCAGAAGGGCCGCGTGGTCATCGAGGACGTGAAGGCCTTCGTGAAGTCCGTGCTGACCGGGGCGGCGGGCACCGGTCCGTCGCTGCCCAGGGTCCCCGTCGTCGATTTCGCGAAGTTCGGTCCCGTCGAGGTCACGCCGCTGTCCCGGGTGAGGAAGATCTCCGGGCCGCGGTTGCAGGCGGCCTGGCTCAACATTCCCCACGTCACCCAGCAGGACGAGGCCGACATCACGGCCCTGGAGGAGAAGCGGAAGGCACTGAAGGCCGAAGCCGACAAGGCTGGCTCGAAGCTGACGCCGCTCGCGTTCTTCATCCGGGCGGCAGTGCTGGCCCTGAAGGAGTTCCCGGACTTCAACAGCTCGCTCACCGAAGACGGCGTAGGCCTGGTGCGCAAGGGCTACTGGCACATCGGCTTCGCCGCCGATACCCCCCAGGGCCTGGTCGTGCCGGTGATCCGCGACGCCGACCGGAAGGACGTGATCGCCATCGCCGGGGACCTGGCGACCCTCTCGGAAAAGGCCCGGGCCGGCAAGCTCACGGCCGCGGAGATGCAGGGCGGGACCTTCACGGTCTCCAGCCTGGGGGGCATCGGCGGCACGTACTTCACGCCCCTCGTCAATGCACCGGAAGTCGCCATCCTCGGCATCGGCCGCGCCCAGGTGAAGCCGGTGTGGGACAAGGACGGGTTCGTGCCCCGTCTCCTCGTGCCGCTCTCCCTGTCCTACGACCACCGGGTCATCGACGGCGCCACCGGCGTCCGCTTTTCCACGTTCCTCGTCGGCCTGCTGGCAGACGTGGGCAAGCTCCTGAAGGTCTGACGGGATGGCTCTCCTCGAAGTGAAGGTGCCCAACCTGGGCGACTTCAGGGACGTCGAGATCATCGAGGTCCACGTGAAGCCCGGGGACAAGGTCCGTGCCGAAGCGCCGCTGATCACCCTGGAAACCGACAAGGCGGCGATGGAGGTGCCGGCTCCGTCGGCGGGCGTCGTGCAAGAGGTGCTGGTCAGCAAGGGCGGGAAGGCCAGCGAGGGCACGCTCATCGTGCGGCTGGAAGCTGAAATCGCTCCTGTAGGAGCGGCTTCAGCCGCGACGGCGCCGGCTACAGCAGCCCCGGTCGCGGCTGAAGCCGCTCCTACGATGCCCGCTGCCGGGAAGGCATACACGGGCCCCGTCGACCTGAATGCGGACGTGCTGGTTCTCGGCGCCGGGCCCGGCGGCTACCCCGCCGCCTTCCGCGCGGCCGATCTCGGCCTCGACGTCACGCTGGTCGAGCGCTGGCCCGTGCTCGGCGGCGTGTGCCTGAACGTCGGCTGCATTCCCTCGAAGGCGCTGCTGCACGCGGCGAAGGTGATCGACGAGGCGGAGGCGATGGCCGCCTGCGGCGTGAAGTTCGGCCACCCCGAGATTGATCTCGACGCGCTCCGGGGCTGGAAGGACAAGGTGGTCGGCAAGCTCACCGGCGGGCTTGCCCTGCTGGCGAAGCAGCGCAAGGTCAGGGTGGTCAAGGGGACGGGTCGCTTCCTCTCGGCCCAGCACCTGGAAGTGACCGATGGCGACGCGAGGCAGGTGATCTCGTTCAAGACCTGCGTCATTGCGGCCGGTTCCGAGCCCGTGCAGCTGCCCGGGTTCCCGGACGATCCCCGCATCATCGACTCGACCGGCGCCCTGGAGCTGAAGGCGATCCCGAAGACCATGCTGGTGGTGGGTGGCGGGATCATCGGCCTGGAGATGGCCACCGTCTACGACGCCCTGGGGGCGAAAGTCTCGGTCGTCGAGCTCACGGACGCGCTGATGCCTGGCACCGATCCGGACCTGGTCCGCCCACTGCAGAGGCGCATTGCGAAGCGCTACGCCCAGATCCTGCTGGGCACGAAGGTGGCGAAGATCGAGAAGGCCGCGGACGGCCTGCACGTGACCTTCGAGGGCAAGACCACGGGCACGCAGGTATTCGACTCCGTGCTCATGTCCGTGGGCCGCTCGCCGAACGGCAAGCGCATCGGCGCCGAGCATGCCGGCGTGAACGTGGATGCCCGGGGCTTCATCCCCGTGGACCGGCAGATGCGCACCAACGTGCCGCACATCCTGGCGGTGGGCGACATCGTCGGCCAGCCCATGCTGGCCCACAAGGCGAACCACGAGGGACGGGTCGCCGCCGAAGTG
Source organism: uncultured Chromatiaceae bacterium (assembly GCA_964613445.1). Classification (GTDB taxonomy): domain Bacteria; phylum Pseudomonadota; class Gammaproteobacteria; order Steroidobacterales; genus SHZI01. The sequence continues at coordinate 4,755 of CAZTGY010000142.1, forward strand.
GCAGCGGGCCTGAAGGTGGCTTTCGACGCCCGCGTGATTCCGTCCGTCGCCTACACCGATCCCGAGGTGGCCTGGGTCGGCGTCACGGAGGCCGAGGCGAAAGCGCAGGGTCTCGCCTACGGCAAGGGCACGTTCCCCTGGGCGGCGAGCGGCCGCTCGCTGGGCATCAACCGGGACGAGGGCGTCACCAAGCTGCTGTTCGACGAGGCGACCCACCGGATCATCGGTGCCGGGATCGTCGGGCCCAACGCCGGCGAGCTCATCAGCGAGGTGGCCCTGGCCATCGAGATGGGCTGCGATGCCGCCGACATCGGGCTCACGATCCATCCCCACCCGACCCTGTCCGAGACGGTGGCCTTCGCGGCCGAGGCCTTCGAAGGCACGCTGATCGACCTCTACCTGCCCCGGAAGAAGCCACCGGGCCCCGGCGCCTGAGGCCAGCGGCCGCCGATCAGGCAGCACGCCGGATGCCCCACCCTCCGAAACCCCGGCGCGCCGCCGGCAGCCCTGCCCCGTCCCGGGCTGCGTTTCCGGGCATTGTCTGGCCGGCCGTCCCGGACGCCAGCCCGGCGGGCCTGCGCGACGTCCTTGAGCAGCTGCATTTTTCCCAGCGCCTTCCCGTCGAGGAGTTGCGGGACCGCCAGCTGCGTCAGCTGCAGCGCCTGTTGCAGCACGCCCTGGCGACGGTACCCCACTACGCCCGGACCTGCGCCGGCCTTGACCCGCGGCGCCTGGACTGGACGACGTTTGGCAAGCTGCCGCTGCTCGGCCGTGCCGAGTTGCAGGGCAGTTACGCGGCACTCTGCAGCCGGGCTCTGCCGGCAGGCCACGGGCCGGCCACGGAGGGGCAGAGCTCCGGGTCCACGGGCCGGCCGGTGCGTTTTCTGCGCACCGCCGCCAGCCAGTTCTTCTGGAATGCCCTGACGATCCGCGAGCACCTGTGGCAGAAGCGGGATTTCTCCGGAAAGCTGGCGGCCATCCGCGTGCGTGTCGAGGAACGGAGCCTGCCGAGCTGGGGACGGCCGGTGTCCCTGCTGTTCCGGACGGGTCCCGGCGCCACGCTTGACGTGCGCACCGACACCGCCCGCCAGCTGGAGTGGCTGCAGCGGGAGGATCCGCACTACCTGCTGACCCACGCCAGCAATCTCGGGGCGCTGGCGGAGCTGAGCCTGCGGCGCGGGATCCGCCTGCCACGCCTCCGCCAGGCCCGGACGTTCAGCGAGGCGCTGCGTCCGGCGCTGCGGGACACGGTGCGGGCCGCCTGGGGCGTCGAAACCGCCGACACCTACAGCTGCGAGGAAGCGGGCAGCATTGCCCTGCAGTGCCCGCAGCACGAGCACTATCACGTGCAGGCGGAGAGCCTGGTCGTCGAGGTGCTGGACCCGGCGGGGCGGCCCTGCGCCCCCGGCGAGACGGGCGAGGTGGTGCTGACGACCCTGCACAATTTCGCCCTGCCACTGATCCGCTACCGGCTCGGGGACTACGCCGAAGTCGGCACGACCTGTGACTGTGGCCGCGGCCTGCCGGTCCTGCGCCGGATTCACGGCCGGCAGCGCAACATGCTGCGCACGCCGGACGGCCGGGAACTCTGGCCGAGCCTGCCTTCGTCCCTGTGGCTGGACGTCGTGCCGCTCGAGCAGTTCCAGGTCATCCAGAGGAGCCTCGGGCAGCTCGAGATCAACTACGTCATGGCCCGGGACCTGGCGCCGGACGAACAGTCGCGGCTGGCCGCCGCGCTGACCGGTCGCCTGGGCTACCCGTTCGACTTCGACTGGCAGCGCCGCGAGCGCCTGGAACGGACGGCCGGCGGCAAGTTCGAGGACTTCATCTCGCTGGTGCCGGCCCGGTGAGTCAGTCCCCCGGGTCCGGCGTGAGGTCCAGCTCGAGCACGGTCCAGGCATCCACGTCGGGCAGGCTGAAGGCATGCTTCTTCGGGTTGGTGCCCACTACCCGGTAGCCGAAGCGCCGGACGTACCAGCGGACCGTGGCGGGGCGGTCCGTCTCCGTGCGCACCCGGCGGACGCCCCGCCGGCGCATCTCGGCGAGTCGGGCCTCCTGCAACAACACGCCCACCCCGGCAAACTGCGGCGCCGGGTCCACCGCCAGGCTGGCGGTCTCGGCCCAGCCATCGCCGAGCAGGAAGTAGCTGCAGGTGCCGACGATGCGCCCGTCCGATTCGGCAACGAAGCCGTTGGCCACGTCGATCGTGGCGCGCTCCGGATCCGGGACCTCCGCCGAGGCCGGCCGCGGGGCCATGTTCCAGAGGGCGAGGATGCGCAGCACGTCGGGGAGGTCGGCCTCCCGCATCTTGCGCACCACGCTGGTCACCCGAGCAGCAGGTAGGCGGCGAACGAGACGAGGCCGGCGGCCGATGCCCGGATCGCCAGGCGCCGGAACGGCGGGGCGGTCCAGGCCATCACCATGCCGGAGCCCAGGATCGCCACCAGGCCGACGGC
>CAZTGY010000143.1:0-7201 GCA_964613445.1 uncultured Chromatiaceae bacterium
ATGGCGGGTCGTGGACTTGTGCTGGACGCCGCGTCGGGGGAATCCGTCGCTGCTGTCCAGAAGGAGATCGAATCCCGTGAGGGCGTCGTTACAGTTCTCGTGAACAACGCCGGGATAACCCGGGACAACCTCCTGCTCCGCATGAAAGACGAGGAATGGGATGCCGTCATTGCCACGAACCTGTCGTCCGTATTCCTCACGAGCAAGGCCTTCGTTCGGGGGATGCTGAAGCAGCGGCACGGCCGGATCATCAATATTGCATCCGTGGTCGGCGCGATGGGCAACGCCGGCCAGGCAAATTACGCTGCCGCCAAGGCGGGAGTCGTCGGGTTTTCAAAGTCACTGGCGCGCGAGGTCGGCAGCCGCGGCATCACCGTGAACGTCGTAGCCCCTGGATTCATCCAGACGGACATGACCAACGCGATGCCTGAGGAGCAACGGGCCAGGCTCGCGGCCCAGATTCCGCTGCAACGGCTTGGCACCGTGGAAGATGTGGCGGCCGTCGTGCTTTTCCTGGCATCGCGGGCCGGTGCGTATGTGACGGGGGAGACTGTCCACGTCAATGGCGGCCTGTTGATGGTCTAGGGCCGCGCTCTGGTCGTCCAGACCAGCGGACGGGGCGGCTTTTTTGCAGTGCTAGATTGGCCGGGACGCTTAACTTAGAATAGCGGCCGGTCAGGGGGTACGATCCGCGATTCTCGCGGGTCGCTCATCCGCCTGATTCGGTCTCACGAATGAGGACATAGCACACATGAGCAGCATCGAGACACAGGTCAAGAGCATCGTTGCCGAGCAGCTTGGCGTTAAGGAAGAAGAAGTCACGAACCAGGCTTCTTTCGTCGATGACCTCGGCGCCGATTCCCTGGATACGGTCGAGCTGGTCATGGCGCTCGAGGAAGAGTTCGAAACCGAGATTCCCGACGAGGACGCCGAGAAGATCAAGACCGTGCAGCAGGCGATCGACTACATCACCCAGCGGGCCGCGGCTTCCTGATTTCCGGTTCCGGCCCGGCGCAGCCAAGGATGTCCAGCAGACGCGTCGTCGTCACGGGGATGGGCATTATCTCCCCGGTGGGAAATGACCTCGAGACGGCCTGGCAGAAGGTCGTCGGCGGTCACTCCGGGATTGGGCCCATCACTGACTTCGACGTCAGCGAGTTCTCCACGCGTTTTGGCGGCAGCATCCGCGACTTCGATGCCAGCCAATACGTGCCTGCGAAGGAACTCAAGAAGATGGACCCGTTCATGCACTTCGGGATCGCTGCCGCGTCGCAGGCGATCGCGCACGCCGGCCTGCCCGGAAGCGGCCATGGCCCCGACCGGATCGGCGTGGCAATGGGGTCAGGCATCGGCGGGGTTGGAACCATTGAGTCCAATCATGCGCGGCTGCAGGAAGGCGGACCGCGCAAGATCTCTCCCTTCTTCGTCCCGGCCAGCATCATCAACATGATTTCCGGCCATGTGTCCATCCAGCATGGGTACCGTGGTCCGAATATCGCGCTGGTCAGTGCCTGCACCACGGCAACTCACTGCATCGGCATGGCGGCCCGGTTGATCGCCCACGGCGATGCCGACGTCATGCTGGCCGGAGGTGCGGAGCACGGCATCACGCCGCTGGGCCTCGGTGGGTTCTGCGCCGCGCGCGCGCTGTCCCAGCGCAACGACGACCCCACGTCGGCAAGCCGGCCCTGGGACAGGGAGCGGGATGGTTTCGTACTGAGCGATGGAGCAGCCTGCCTGGTGCTGGAAGAGTTCGAGGCGGCGCGTAAGCGTGGGGCGCAGGTCTTCGCGGAAGTCATCGGCTTTGGAATGAGTGCCGACGCCTTCCACATAACGGCTCCGCCCGACAACGGGGAGGGCGCCCAGGCCTGCATGGCGGCGGCCCTCAAGGACGCCCGGCTCAATCCCGGCGAAATTGACTACATCAATGCCCATGGAACCTCGACGCCGCTTGGCGACGTCGCCGAGACCCGGGCAATTCGCGGTGTGTTCGGCTCCCACGCCCGGAAACTGGCGGTCAGCTCCACCAAATCGACGACGGGGCACCTGCTGGGCGCCGCCGGCGCTGTCGAAGCCGTGTTCAGCATCCTGGCGATCCGGGACCAGGTCGCGCCTCCCACGGCCAACCTGCATTCTCCCGATCCGGAGTGCGATCTGGACTACGTCCCGAACACCGCACGGCGCATGACGATCAACAGCGTGCTCAGCAACTCCTTCGGTTTCGGGGGCACGAACGGCAGCCTGATTTTTCGACGGGCCTGATCCGAACGAGATGGCCCGGTCCGAGGCCATGGCCATCCAGGCAGTTGAAATCCCGGCAGACTTCGACCTGCTGCAGCTGCATGCGGGGAACCCCGGCCGCTATCCCTTCCTGCTGGAGAGCGCGGTCACGGACCGTCAGCGCCGTCACGGGGATGCATTCGACATCCTCTTCGCGTTTCCCGGTGAAACGCTTCGGCTGGACCGGCACTTCCGTCTGCACGGGCCGGGTGCCGCCGGATCCGGCAACCAGTTTCTGCCGGCCCTGGATGACTGGTGGCGCAGCATCCGGCAGCCAACCCACGCGGAGTCCATGGTGCCGTTCCGGGGTGGATGGTTCGTCTACCTGGGCTACGAACTCGTCCGCCAGGTCGAGCCAAGCATACGTACGCAGGATCCACCGGATGGCCCCGTTGCGTTTGCAACCCGCATTCCGGTGGCGCTCGTGCGCAACCGGCGCAACGGGCAGGCCTGGATCGTCGCGGACCAGGCTCACCGGGAGGATGCAGCCCAGCTGGAGCACGACATCCGTGCCAGTCGCCCGCAGGAGTCTGAAGTGGCATTTCCGGAGGGCCTCGTGACAGGCGTCAGCGAACCCGATCCGGCGGACTTTCTCCGCGCCGTTGGCACGATCCGCGTGCTGATTGCCCGTGGCGACGTTTACCAGGTGAATCTCGCCCGGCGCTGGACCGCAACTGTCCGCCCCGGCCTGGGGTCTGCGGACATCTACCGGCGGCTTCGACTGACCAACCCCGCGCCCTACGCGGGCATCGCAACGCTGGGCGACTGGTCGCTCATCAGTTCTTCCCCGGAGCGCCTCGTCCGCAGCCGGAATGGCATGGTGGATACCCGACCGATTGCGGGAACGCGTCCTACCGCCGATGATCCCGGTCTGGAGGAGGCAAGGCGGCAGGATCTGCTCGCCAACCCCAAGGAACGGGCGGAGCACATCATGCTGATCGACCTCGAACGCAACGACCTTGGCCGCATCAGCCAGCCGGGCTCCGTGGAAGTCGATGAATTCATGGTCGTCGAGTCCTACGCACACGTGCATCACATCGTGTCCAACGTCCGAGGTCGGATTCGGGACGACGTGTCGCCCGGTGACCTGATCCGCGCCATGTTCCCCGGGGGAACGATTACGGGCTGTCCCAAGGTGCGATGCATGGAGATCATCAGTGACCTGGAGGGCGCACCACGTGGGCCCTATACCGGTTCCATGGGGTACCTCAACCGGGACGGAAGCTGCGACCTCAATATCCTCATCCGCAGCTTTGTGCTCCAGGGGCAGGAGCTGTCCTTCGCGGCGGGTAGCGGCATCGTGGCCGATTCCAGCCCGGACCGGGAGATCGAGGAGACCCGTGCAAAAGCCAAAGGTCTGCTGCTGGCCCTGGCGGGCTAGGCCGTCATGGAGCGTTGGTGGATCAATGGCGAACCGGGGCGCGCTGTAGACGTCACCGACCGGGGGTTGATGTACGGTGACGGCCTGTTTGAAACCATTGCCATCCGGGACGGCCAGCCGCGCTTCCTGGCCCACCATCTCGACCGGCTATTGACGGGCTGCGACCGGCTGCGCCTGCCGAGGCCGGATCGGGTACGCCTGGCGGCAGATCTGGCGGCGGCAGCGCAGGGGCTCCGGTGCGGGGTCCTCAAGCTCCTGCTCACCCGCGGACCTGGGCCCCGCGGGTACGGCCTGCCGGCGGCGTCTTCCCCAACCCTGGCGTGGGGAGCGACGGAGGCCGAACCCTGCGTGGCGGGGCCAATCCACATCCGGTGGTGTGAGACCATGGTGTCCGCCAATCCGGCCACTGCCGGCCTGAAAACGCTGAACAGGGTCGACCAGGTTCTGGCCCGGGCGGAGTGGTCACAGCCCGGTATCAGCGAAGGACTGATGACCAGCACGGAGGGACGGCTTATCGGCGGCACGGCCAGCAACGTGTTCCTCGTCGCAGGCGACCGCCTGCTCACCCCCGCGTTGGGGCGGGCCGGAATTGCCGGCGTCATGCGGCGCGTGGTGCTCGACGCGGCCCGCAGTGCAGATATTGCGGTGTCCGTGTCCGACCTGCCGCCATCCACCGTCACTGGCGCATCGGAGGCCTTCCTGACCAATGCACTGACGGGCATTCGTCCCGTGCACCGGCTGGGCGCGCACTCCTGGTCCACGGGTCCCATCACGCGCCGACTGCGCGCGAAGCTGGTGGAGGCGGGGGTGACAGAATGCGCCGACTGATCCTGGCTGCACTCATCGTCGGTGCCTGTCTGGCCGCTGCCGGCACTGCCTGGATGCGCATTTACCTATCGACACCACTGGCGATTCCCGAGGGTGGGTACCAGCTGGAGGTCGTCGGTGGCTCGAGCTGGTCGTCGGTCGTGCGCAAGCTGGCTTCAGATGGCATCGTGGAATTCCCGTCGATTCTGACCGCCTACGGTCAGTTCACCGGCCAGGCAGGGAGGGTGAAGGCTGGTGAGTACCAACTCGCGCCGGGCTTGACGCCGCCGTCGCTTCTCCAGCATCTCGAGTCGGGGCGCGTCCTGTTGCACAAGCTGACGCTGGTGGAAGGGTGGACGGTCATCGACGTGCTCCGGACGATCAGGGCCGAGCCGGCATTGCGGAAGGTGCTCCGCTCCACCACTGCCACGGACCTGGCGCGGGAACTGGCACTGCCCTGGCCGAGTGCGGAGGGGGCCTTCCTGCCGGAAACCTATTTGTTTGCCCGTGGTGAATCCGACCGGGAGGTCCTGTCGCGTGCCCACGGTGCCCTGGTGGAATACCTCGGGCAGGCCTGGGAGGCACGTCAGCCGGACCTGCCACTCGCCAATTCCTACGAGCTCCTGATATTGGCGTCGATCGTCGAGCGCGAAACGGCATTGGCCAGTGAAAGGCCGCAGATCGCGGGGGTCTTCACCCGGCGCCTGCGGAGTGGCATGCGCCTGCAGACGGACCCCACGGTCATCTACGGGCTTGGAACCCGCTTCGATGGCAACCTGACACGCCGGGATCTGGAAGCGGATTCCCCGTGGAATACCTACACACGCGATGGCCTGCCGCCGACGCCGATTGCTGCCGCGAGCGCCGCGGCCATTGATGCGGCGGCCAGGCCGGCCGACGGCACGGCCCTGTTTTTCGTGGCCACCGGAAGGGGCGATGGCAGTCACCGCTTTAGCGATACCCTCCGGGAGCACGAAGCGGCTGTCCGCGAATACCTGGCCGCGTTGAATCGTCGCGGCGACGACTGAGGGCACGGCACAGTGGTCAGTAGCAGCACGGGGCGCGGTCGATTCATCACCGTCGAAGGGATTGAAGGAGTCGGGAAATCCACCAACCTGGGCTTCATCGCCAACGAACTGCGCCGTGCGGGCCACACGGTGGTGGAAACCCGCGAACCCGGGGGCACCGCACTTGGAGAACGCATCCGGGAGCTTCTGCTCAGCCCGGAATCGAGCATCCAGCCGCTGACCGAACTGCTGCTGATGTTTGCGGCGCGAGCTGCGCACATCGATGAAGTCATCAGGCCGGCACTCGGCAGCGGCAAGTGGGTTGTCTGTGACCGCTTCACCGACGCGAGCCATGCCTACCAGGGCGGTGGCCGGGGCCTGCCTGCCGACACCGTCGAGACCCTGGCGGGTATCGTCCAGGGCGACCTGCATCCGGACCTCACCCTGCTGCTGGACGTTCCCCTGGCCATCTCTGCAGAGCGCCAGGCGGGGCGGGGAAGTCGGGATCGCTTCGAGCAGGAGCCAGCCGAGTTCTACCACCGTGTCCGCAGGACCTATCTCGACCTCGCGGCCCGGGAACCGGCGCGGATCCGGCTGATCGATGCGGCCCGGCCGCTCGGGGAGGTCCAGGCCGACATTCGCCGGGCGCTGGCTGCCGTGGGCCAGAAGGTAGCTGAGATATGACCTTCAGGTCATTGATATTGTGGAAATGATCCTGTGATTGATGCTCCCTGGCTCAACGCGGCCCTGCGGCGTTTCGAGGCCCGGATTTCCCGGGGGCAAACGCCCCAGGCGCTCCTGGTTCACGGTCCGGCGGGCATCGGTCGCCGTCACTTTGCCCTCGGGCTGGCCGCCAGGCTCCTGGGCTCGGGCTGGCGGCCATCGCTCGACGTGCCTGCCGATCAGCTCGCGGCCGTGCCCCATCCGGATTACTGGAGCGTCGGGCTGGAGGAGGAATCCCGCGTCATCAAGATCGACCAGATCCGCGAGCTCATCCAGGCCCTGAGCCTTACCAGCCACGGCAGCGGGTGGAAGGTGGGACTCGTGTGGCCCGCGGAGGCGATGAACCACAATGCCGCGAATACGCTCCTGAAGACGCTGGAGGAGCCTCCGGCAGCCACCACGGTAATACTGGTTGCCGACGCGCCCGCGCGCCTCCCGGCGACGATAGTCAGTCGCTGCGAGCGAATCCGCCTGTCCCCGCCGACGCCGGCCACGGCCCTCGCCTGGTTGTCCAGTCGCCATCCGGACCGGGCCGCCTGCGAGCGGGCCCTGGGATTCTCATCCGGTGCACCGTTGATGGCGAGGAGCCTCCTGGGTGACGACCAGGGACCGGGCATCAGCCAGCTTCTTGAAGACCTCGGCAACGAACTGCAGCAGGTCATCGACCGGAAGGCGACACCAGGGGCCATTGCACGCTCGTGGGCGGCGAGGGATGCGGCGACCTGCCTCCGCTGGCTGTATCTGCAGACGGCGGAGCAGCTCAGGAGCCAGGTCAGCGTGCCGGGAGATGCCGCGTCGGTGGTCCCGCCCTTGAAAATTCCGGGAGCGGCATTGAACATGACGGCCTGCTGCGCGCACCTTGATCAGGTCATTGAGGCGCAGCGCCTGAAGAATCGTTCCCTGAACATGGAAGCCATGTTCGCGGACCTGCTGATGTGGTGGTACGGTGCGGCTGGAGCCGCCAGGTAGGGATATGTCGAAGCCAGGACTGCTGACGCTGACG
>CAZTGY010000144.1:0-5066 GCA_964613445.1 uncultured Chromatiaceae bacterium
CGGCGACCCTTGCCTGCCTGCACCGGGTGCAGGACCTGCGACGGGACGGCGTCCCGGTGTTCTTCACGGTGGATGCGGGGCCCCAGGTGAAGGCGGTGTGCCTGCCGCGGGCCGCGGCTGACGTTGCGGCGGCACTGGCTGCCGTTCCCGGCGTGCTGCGGATCCTGCGGAGCCCGCTGGGCGAGGGGGCCCGCCTGCGTGCCAGCGCTGATTGAAGCCGAGGCGCCCGGCAAGCTCGTCATCGTTGGCGAGTACGCCGTGCTGGAGGGCGCGCCGGGCCTGGCCGTCGCCGTGGATGTCCGTGCCGAAGCGCGGATCCGGCAGATACCCGGGTCGGGCAACCAGCTGCTGCTGCCGGATACCGGGGAAGGTTTCCGGTTCCGCTGGATTGCCGGAAGTGGCGCGCGCTGGGACGGCGTCTCGCCCGGCGCCTTCGGTCTCCCCCTGGAGGCCTGCGCGGAGATCCTTGCCGGGCGCGGGCTGCTGCCCCATGCGACGGAGCTGCCGGCCTGCCAGATCGAACTGGTGACGGCGGCCTTCCACCAGGCCGGGCCGGACGGGCAGCGCGTGAAGCTCGGCCTCGGCTCCAGCGCCGCCATCGTGGTTGCCCTCACCGGCGCCCTGTTGCGCTTCACCGGCGGGCCGGCCCTGCCCCGGCAGGAGCTGATCGCCATCTGCCACGAGGCGCACCGCAGGCTGCAGGGTGGTGCCGGCAGCGGCATCGACGTGGCCACGGCGATTACCGGTGGCACCGTGGCCATCGATTTCAGGGGTGATCCCGGCGCCGGCGTGCCCCAGGCCCATCCCGTCTCCTGGCCCCGGCAGCTCAACCTGGCGGCCGTGTGGTCCGGCGAGAGCGCCTCGACCCCGTTCATGCTCGGCCGGCTACGCGCCTACCGGGAACGGGATGCGACGCGCTTCGCCGGCCATATGCAACGCCTCGGGGCCAATGCCGGCCAGGCCCTTGCGGCCTGGACCGCCGAAGACGCGCCGGGCGTGCTGAGCGCCATTGCCGGCTACGAGTCCGGCCTGCGGCTGCTGGACGAGGCGGCGGGCATCGGCATCTTTTCCCCCGTCCATGAGCAGTTGCGCGCAATTGCCGTGAAGCACGGCGCCGTCTACAAGCCCTCAGGCGCTGGCGGCGGTGACTTTGGCATTGCGCTGACCGACTCCCGCGCGGTGGACCGGGCCGTGCGCGCCGCGTACGGCGCGGCGGGATTCCGGGTGCTGGATGTGGACCTGTGCGCGCCGGGGCTCAGCGTTCGCGGCCGCTAGTGCACGTAGCGGTAGTACTCCACGCCCGCGTCCTGGAACGCGTGGCCGACCTCCGCCCCGATCCGCTCGACGACGAATTCCGCGGCGGGGGTGACTTCCAGGCCGCGCGGCTCCAGCCCGTCCCGCAGTGCCAGGTACTGTTCCGCCGTCAGGTCGATCGCGGGACGCAGCGCCTCTGCCACGCCGATCCTGCGGGCGGCGGCTTCCCAGCCGTCCACGACCCTGAGCGGGATCGCATCGGCCGCGTTGCCGCTGCCATAGCCGATGGTCAGGAGTTCGTGGCCCGCGAGGGCGGTCCCGCGGCGCTCCGCGTCGGCCAGGCCGGCGGCCAGCCACGCGGGTAGCGCGCCGGTGTAGAGATTGCCGACTTCGCGCATCCACTCGGCGCCGAGCGACATCTTGCCGTGGACGTACTTGCCGAAGGCTTCGCTTTGCCGGAAGACCTTGAGCGCGGCCATGGTGAGCGGAAAGATCTCGTCCTGGATGCGGTCGCACACCGCCAGGAGGCCGAGCTCCGGCGCCGTGCCCATCTCCTCCAGCACCTCCCCCAGGAGCACGCCGGCGCCCCGGCAATAGGTGGCGAGTTCCTCCTGGTCGGCGGCGTCGCCCTGGGCAAGGGCAAAGAGGTAGGCCACGCCGAAACCCGTTTCCGGCATCCGGGCGTAGGGCCGGTGCATGAAGATCGCATCGACGCTGCGCAGGTAGGGGGCAGGGTCGAGGGAGCGCCGTGCGTAGAGGTCATCGAGCGCGCGTCGTACCTCGTCCACGTAGCAGTTGGTCGAGTAGCGGCCGTTGTAGACGGGAATATCCAGGGAATATGCATGGCCATTGAGGCGGCCCGTGAGCGGCTTACGGAAATCGATGCCCCGATACTCGGAGGCCGTGCCCGCGTGGCGCAGGTTGATGCTGGCCAGGCGCGGACGGGGCTCGAGGAGCATCGCCACCGCGCCGGCGCCCTGCGTGGGCTCGCCGCTGCTGCCCCGCTCGTATAGCGCCTTGTCGGTGCAGATCACCACGGCGAGGCTGTCTTCGCCGTCGGTGCTGAGGAAACGTACGGCGCCCTTGAGCGCGTAGATCCCGCCGAGGCAGGCATGCTTGAACTCCGGGACCTCGCAGGTCCGGGCGATGGGCGGCAGGCCGAGGGCGCGGAGGGCATCATCCACCATGCCCTTCACGATGATCGCCCCGGCGGAGTTGTCGGTGCTGGATTCGGTGCCGAGGGCCAGGTACCGGATCCTCGTGGGGTCCACGTCGTAATTGCGGATCAGGCGCAGCAGCGCATTGGCCGCCATGGTGTAGACGCTCTGGCGCGGCCCGAGCAGGCGGAATCCCGAGCCGACGACCTGGCGGATCTTCTGCCAGTCGCCGCCGGTCCATTCGCACCACTTCTGCAGGTCGACCCGGTAGGCAGGCAGGTACAGCGCCATCCCGCTGATTCCGGGAGAGGCGGCCGCGGGTGAAGGAGTTGCCTTGCGTTGCCTGGTTGGCGCCATGCGCGTGCCGTCGGGAGCCGCGGCGGGGGTCGTCAATCCGCCGTTACGGGATTCATTGCACGGTGATGGTGATGGGCGCGGAGAGCAGCGGCGGGTTGTGGGGGACGTGATTGGCGTCACCCAGCAGGAGCTGCAGCGTGTGCTGCCCCGGCGCCAGCGTGATCTCCGCCTCGCTCTGCCCCTGTCCGAAGTGCAGGTGCTGCGCGTCCTTGGGTATTGTCAGGGCCAGGTCCGGCGCCGCGACGTCCACCAGAAGGTGATGGTGCCCCGAGTTCGGGGTGGGGTCGCCGGCGGGCGCCAGGGTCATGCCCTCCAGGCCAAACACCACCTTCACGGGTGACGTGACGATGTCCCCGTCCTTCGGGCTCAGGATCTCGACCCGGGCCCCCTCCGGCGCGGTGTTGCGCGGCAGCACGGCCGCGGCCTCGGCCGCCGGTGCGGCGGCTGGTGGTGCCTCGGCTGCTGCCGGGGCAGGGGCCGGTGCTTCGGCCTGGGGAGCGGGCGGCTTGCCGCAGGCGGCGATGGTCAGGCCGAGCGAGGCCAGCAGCAGGAGGCGGGGGGCTTGGGTTTTCATGCCGGGATATTAACCGACCACCCTGGCGGTGTCATGAAACGGCAGTGCGGCGGCCTGGGCGACGCGCCGGAGCTCTGCCGGATCGAAATCGTCCACGCCGATGATGGACAGCACCATGTTGTCGAAGTCCTGCAGCTGGCGCGCCTCCTCCACCGAGATCAGCCCGCGCTCCCGGGCCTGCTCGACCCTCTCGTGCACGGCACCGTGCTCCAGGATGCCGGCGCGCATGGCCTCACGGACCCGGGCTTCGACGGGAGCCAGCCGCTCCGCGGTTTCGAGCGCCGCCTGCAGTTCGCCCAGCGGCGAGTCCGGTTGCCGCGTGGCGTAGATCCCGTCGCACAGCCTGTTCCGGGTTTCGGTCGGCCGGGTGATCAGTTCCACGAGCTCGCGGCCCAGGTCGTCGGACGGCGCCGAGTACATGCGGCCCCGCGGGAAGATGCAGACGCGCAGCAGGGCCGCGACCATCCGGTTCGGGAAGTTCCGCAGGAAGCCGTGCAGCTGCTCCTGGGCCTGGTAGAGCAGCGTGCGGCAGGCCCACTCCACCAGTGGCAGGTCGCCGGCCTGCCGGCCCTGGTTGTCGAAATGCTTCAGGACCATGCTGGCGAGGTAAATGCTGCTGAAGACATCGCCGAGGCGCGCCGAGAGCGTTTCCTTGCGCTTCAGCTTGCCGCCGAGCACCAGCATGGAAACGTCGGCTGCCAGGGCGAAGGCCGCGCTGTAACGATTCACGTGCTGGAAGTAGCGTGCCGTGGGGCCCTCCACCGGGGAGGCGCTGGCCTCCGCGTTGGTCAGCGCCAGGACGAAGGAGCGTGCCGCATTGCTGAAGGCATAGCCGATGTGGCCGAAGAGGTACTTGTCGAAGTCGCGCAGTCCCCGGTTGAAATCCGGGTCCTTCGCGGCCTCCATCTCCTTCAGCACGAAGGGATGGCAGCGGATGGCACCCTGCCCGAAGATGATGAGGCTGCGGGTCAGGATGTTGGCGCCCTCGACGGTGATCGCGATGGGCACCCCCTGGTAGCCCCGGGCCAGGTAGTTGGAGGGCCCGAGCATGATCCCCTTGCCGCCGTGGACGTCCATGGCGTCGTTGACGACCTTGCGGGCCATTTCCGTGCAGTGATACTTGAGCACGGCCGACGGCACGGCGGGCTTCTCGCCGCGGGCGATGGCCGTGGCGGTCACGGTCATGCCGGCATTGATGATGTAGGTGTAGCCGGCGATCCGGGCCAGCGCCTCGCCCACGCCCTCGAACTCGCACACCGGCACGTTGAACTGCTTGCGCAGGCGCGAGTAGGCGCCCGACGCCCACACCACCGCCTTGCTGCCACCCATGGCGCTGGACGGCAGCGTGATGCCCCGGCCCGCGGACAGCTGCTCGACCAGCATCTTCCAGCCCTGGCCCGCACGCTCCGGCCCGCCGATGATGGCGTCGAGCGGCACGAACACGTCCCGGCCCCGGGTGGGGCCGTTCTGGAAGGGGATGTTCAGCGGGAAGTGCCGGCGCCCGATCTCCACGCCGGCGGTGCGCACCGGGATCAGGGCCGCGGTGATGCCGCGCTCGGTTTCCTCGCCGATCAGGTGCTCGGGGTCGGACAGCTTGAAGGCCAGGCCAAGGACCGTCGCGACCGGGGCGAGGGTGATGTAGCGCTTGTCCCAGTTCAGCCGGATGCCGACGACCTCGCGGCCCTGCCACAGGCCCTTGCAGACGATGCCGGTGTCCGGGATCG
>CAZTGY010000144.1:5076-7028 GCA_964613445.1 uncultured Chromatiaceae bacterium
TGAGCGCGAAGCAGGGAATTTCCTCGCCCGTGGCCAGCCGGGGCAGGTAGCGCTCCCGCTGCTCCTCGGTGCCGTAGTGGAGCAGCAGTTCCGCGGGACCGAGGGAGTTCGGCACGCCGACCGTGGACGAGACCACGGCGCTGCGGCTGGAGAGCTTGGCCAGCACCGCGGCCACGGCGATGGGCGAAAACTCGAGGCCCCCGTAGCGCTTCGGGATGATCATGGCGAAGAAGCGGTTCTGCTTGATGAACGCCCAGAGGTTGGGGGGCATGTCGGCGAGTTCGTGGGTAATCTGCCAGTCGTCGGACATCCGGCACAGCTCTTCCGTGGGGCCGTCCAGGAAAGCTTGCTCTTCCGCAGTCAGTGCGGGCGCCGGCAGCGCCATGAGCTTGCCCCAGTCCGGCAGGCCGGTGAACAGCTCGCCGTCCCAGCCGACCGTGCCGGCCTCCAGCGCCTCGCGTTCGGTGTCCGAGAGCGTGGGGACCACCGTGCGATAGAAGCGCAGGAGGGGCAGCGTGATGCGCTCGCGGCGGAAACCGGTGGAGTTCAGTACCACGAGGCCCGCCAGCAGCACCCAGAGGACCAGCTTCCAGGCGAGCCAGCCGGTGCCGAACAGCGAGTAGACGACCAGGGCGAAGCCCAGCACCAGGGTGGAGGTGGGCAGGTCGACGCGCCGGTAGGCGAGGGTGACGACGACGGTCGCCAGTCCAAGTGTCCAGAGCAGCCAGATCAGGAAGTCAGCCATGGCCAGATCCCGCGGGGATGGCCCCTGACTATAGCGGTAGGAGCGCCTTCAGGCGCGACCAGTCGCGCCTGAAGGCGCTCCTACCGGGCCCCGAGTGTTGGTTTAAAGCAACGCCGAGATGGCGTCCCGTTCCTGGCGCAGCTCGTCTTCGGTGGCCTTCATCCGTTCCCGGCTGAAATCGCTGATGGCGAGGCCCTCGACGATCTCGTACCGGCCCTTGGCGCAGCGCACCGGGTAGGAATAGATGATGCCTTCCTTGATGCCGTAGCTGCCGTCCGAGGGCACGGCCATGCTCACCCAGTCGTCGCCGGGCGTGCCGAGGGCCCAGTCGCGGATGTGATCGATGGCGGAGGAGGCGGCCGAGGCCGCGCTGGACAGGCCCCGGGCCTTGATGATGGCCGCGCCGCGCTGCTGCACGGTGGGGATGAAGTCGTCCTTCACCCACTTGGCGTCCACCAGCTCGCTGGCCCGGCGCTCATTCACGAGCGCGTGGCTGATGTCGGGGTACTGGGTGGCGGAATGATTGCCCCAGATCGTCATCCGGCTGATCTGGCTCACGTGGGTGCCGGTCTTAGCCGCCAGCTGGGCCAGCGCCCGGTTGTGGTCGAGGCGGGTCATGGCCGTGAAGTTCGCCGGATTCAGGGTGGGGGCGTTGCTCTGCGCGATCAGCGCGTTGGTATTGGCCGGGTTGCCGACCACCAGCACCTTCACCTGGCGGCTGGCGTGCTCGTTCAGCGCCTTGCCCTGGACCGAGAAGATCTTCGCGTTGTCCCGGAGGAGGTCAGCCCGCTCCATGCCGGGGCCCCGGGGCTTGGCGCCGACCAGCAGCGCGTAGTCCGTATCCCTGAAGGCCACGTCGGCCTGGTCGGTGGCCACCACGCCCTGGAGGGTCTGGAACGCGCAGTCCTCCAGCTCCATCACCACGCCACCCAGCGCGCCCAGGGCGGGGGTGATCTCCAGCAGCTGGAGGATCACCGGCTGATTTGGTCCCAGCAGCTGGCCGGAAGCGATGCGGAAGGCGAGCTGGTAGCCGATCTGCCCGGCTGCGCCTGTGATGGTGACTCTCGCGGCTTTGGTCATGGGTGGTCCTCGGTTCGGGGCGCGGATTCTAACTGGCGCCGGGTTTTAACGCACCCAAACGTAGGAGCGCCTTCAGGCGCGACCGGGACACCCCCGGCGAGAATCGAGTCTCCGAGTCTCTCGCCGG
>CAZTGY010000145.1:0-7008 GCA_964613445.1 uncultured Chromatiaceae bacterium
CGACTTCAACGCCTTCGGCCAGCTCTACAAGGTGTACCTCCAGGCAGAGCCCGGGTACCGCTCCCGCACGGAGGACATCGGCCGCTTCTTCGTCCGCAACCAGGACGGCGACATGGTGCCGCTGTCGTCCTTCGTCGCCGTCCAGACTGCCAGCGGCCCGGGCTACACCAACCGCTTCAACCTGGCGCGGGCCGCGGAGATCACCGGCAGCGCGGCGCCGGGCTACAGCTCGACGGAGGCCATGGACGCCCTGGAGGCTGTCGCGGCCGAGGTCCTCCCGCAAGGCATGGGCTATTCGTGGAATGCGCTCTCCTACCAGGAAAAGGCGGCGTCTGGGAGCAGCGTGGCCGTCTTCATCTTTGCGCTCGTCATGGTGTTCCTCATCCTGGCCGCCCAGTACGAGAGCTGGGCGCTGCCGCTGTCGGTGCTGCTCGGCACGCCCTTCGCGGCGTTCGGCGCGTTCCTGGGCCTGTGGCTGGCACGCCTGGCGAGCCCAAGCTACCTGAACAACGTCTTTGCCCAGATCGGGCTGGTGCTGCTGATCGGCCTGGCGGCCAAGAACGCGATCCTGATCGTCGAGTACGCGCGGATGAAGATGGACGAGGGCAGGACCGCGGTGGATGCCGCCCTCGAGGCGGCCAGGCTGCGCTTCCGCCCCATCCTGATGACGGCCTTCGCCTTCATCCTGGGCGTGCTGCCGCTGCTGACTGCCGCGGGCGCCGGCGCCGAGGCCCGCAAGGTGATGGGCATGGCGGTCTTCTCAGGGATGCTGGTGGCAACGTGCCTCGGCGTGCTGCTGGTGCCCGCGCTGTTCGTGTTCGTCGAGACGCGGATCGCCCGCCGGCGGCCATCGGCCAGCGCTTCGGCTGCCGGGCACTGAAGTGGGCGCGCTCCGCCGACTCATCCCGTCGCTCGCGCTCGCCGCGCTGGCCGGCGGCTGTGCGCTGGGCCCGGACTTCAGGCGGCCCGACGTCGAGCAGCCCGCGGCGTTCCGCGCCACGGCGGAGGGCGAGTCCATCGCCAACCTGCCCTGGTGGCAGGTCTTCGACGATCCGGTCCTGCAGGACCTGGTCCGGTCGGCCCTGGAGGCGAACCAGGACGTGCAGATAGCGGCCTCGCGGGTGGAAGAGGCCGCCGCCGCGCTGGGCTTCACGCGGGCGGAGCAGTTTCCGGCCTTCGGCATCGGCGCCGGCGCGGGGCGAGGCAAGACCAGCGAGCAGGTCGACGGGCTGCCCGGCACCATCGCCAGCGACTTCAGCGTCTACGCCAACGTGTCCTGGGAGATCGACCTCTGGGGCCGCCTGCGCCGTTCCACCGAGTCGGCCCGCGCCGAGCTGCTCGCCACCGAGGCCGCGCGGCAGGGGGTGACCATCTCGGTGGTGGCAGCCGTCGCGGACCTGTACTTCCAGCTGCTGGACCTGGACCAGCGCCTCGAGATCTCCCGGCGCACGCTGGCCAGCCGCCGGGACTCTCTGGACCTCATCCGCACGCGCTTCAACGGCGGCATCGTGTCCGAGCTGGACGTGCGCCAGGCGGAGATCGAGGAGGCGACGGCCGCCGCGGCCGTGCCCGTCTTCGAGCGCAACATCGTGGCGGTCGAGAACGCGCTGTCCGTGCTGCTGGGGCGGCCGCCGGGGCGCATCGCGCGCGGCGCGCCCCTCGACGATGGCCGGATTCCGCACACGGCGCCGGCCGGCCTGCCCTCCGACCTGCTCAACCGCCGGCCGGACGTGCGCGAGGCCGAGGAGCTGGCCCATGCGCAGATGGCCAGGGTGGGCGTCGCGGAGGCACTGCGCCTGCCGACCCTGACGCTCACCGGCGCCGCCGGTCTCGAGAGCAGCGATCTCAGCGACCTCAGCGGGAGCGGCGCCGATTTCTGGAGCATCGGCGGCAACCTGGTCGGGCCGCTGTTCGAGTTCGGGCGCAACGTGCGCCGCGTCGAGGTGGAGAAGGCCCGCACGGAGCAGGCGATACTCCGCTACGAGAGCACGGTGCTCAACGCCTACCGGGACGTGGATGACGCGCTGGAGGCGCTGCAGACGGGCGCCGCCGAGTACGAGGCCCGGCGCCGCCAGGTCGAGTCGGCGCGGGCCGCCGCGGTGCTGTCCCGCGCGCGCTACGACGGCGGCGTGACCAGCTTCCTCGAGGTCCTGGACATCGAGCGGTCCCTGTTCAGCGCCGAGCTGCAGGCCTCCAGCACCCTGCAGCAGCGCTACGCCGCGCTGGTGCAGCTGTACAAGGCGCTCGGCGGTGGCTGGGAAGCGGCACGGTAGCTCGGTACGCCGGAAGGTGCCTGAAGGATCGTGCCGGTTACCCCGGGTTCGCGCGGCTGGCCGGCTGCGGTTTCCGGTGGCCTGCCGGCTGGCGTCGGCGCGGCGTTGCGACGGGCCTCCACTTGGCCATCAACCGCTGTTCTTCCAGCGAGCAGATCTGCTCAGCCGCCAGCACGTAGTCGCGAAACGTCGCTGCGGTCGGACTCAGCGCCCGGTCGGCGAGGCGCACCAGGCCGTACTGCAGGTGCAACCAGGGTTCCGATCCGAGCACGACGAACTGGCCCTGGTCGAGCTCGTCCGCGATACAGGACAGCGAAACGACCATCAGCGCATCCGAATTTGCCACCATGTGCTTGACCGTGCTCAGCGAGTTGCATTCCACCGCAGGGAACGAGCGCCTGGCCGCGGCCGGGTCGTCGAGACGGCGCTGGGCCGCGAGCATCGGCCCGAGCACGCGGGGCGCGATCCGGGTCATCGAGACCAGCGGAAATCGAAAGCTGTCCGCGGCCAGGATCGTGGCGCGCCCGGCCAGCGGATGCCCGGCCCGCGCCGCGAAGTACAAGGGGTGCGTCGCCATCGGTTCGATGGCGAGATTCTGCTCGCCCTGCAAGGTGCTCACTTCGGCAACAAAGAAATCCAGTTCCCGGCTGCGTAGCTTGTGCAGCAGGTCGTCCCAGTCCCGTATCAGCAACCGGGTCTTGACCCGCGGGTAGGCGCCGACGAAGCGGGCCAGCGCCGTGCCAAGGATGGTCTGGGCCGGATACGGTCCGCCACCGACCGACAGGCCTCTGGCCTGCAGCGTCGCGTCGCCACTGCGTTTCCACTCCAGCGACTCGACGATGCAGATGATCTGACGGGCCTGCTCAAAGTACAGGCGCCCAAGATCGGTCGGCACGACGCCATTGTGCGTACGATCGAATAATCTGGCGCCGATGGACCGTTCCATGGCCTGGACACTGCGGGACAGTGCCGGCTGGCTTAGTCCCAGAGTCACTGCCGCACGAACGAAGCTGCCGTGTTCGACCAGCGCGAGCAGCTGGCGCAATTGCTGAAAGTTTACGGGCATGCAGCTATCGTATACCGGCCATGAACTGGATGCATTTGACTCCCACCTGCGTGGTGCCCCAGTGTTTGTACCTATAGGTTGGCAGGGGCCGCTGGGCGACAGTGGGCGGGCTGGCAACGTTGATTTCACGCATACGGGAGCGACTTCCATGACCGTCCGACAGACCATGACGCTGGGCCTGGCAATGCTGCTGACGATGGGTGTCGGCAGTGGCGCCATCGCGGCCGAGTCCGGTGGCCACTTCCACCCGAAGGGCAAGGCCCCGTCCCAGTACACGCTGGACGCGATCGCGCGCGCGAAGCAGTCGATGCCGTCGTTCACCGACAAGCGCGACTTCGACGAGCGCCAGAAGGGCTTCATCGCGCCGGCGGAATCGCTGAAGATCATGGCCGACGACGGCCACGTTGCCTGGGACATGGAGCGGTTCGCGTTCCTGAACGACAGCAAGGGGTTCGGCAGCGTCGATCCGTCGCTGCACCGGATCTCCGTGCTGAACATGAACTACGGGCTGTACGAGGTGATTCCCGGCATCTACCAGGTGCGCGGCTTCGACCTCGCCGACATCTCCTTCGTGCGCGGCAAGACCGGCTGGATCGTCATCGATCCGCTGACGACGGCAGAACCGGCGCGTGAGGCACTCAAGCTGTTCCAGAAGCACATCGGCAAGGGCCTGCCCGTCACGGCCGTGATCTACTCGCATTCGCACGGCGACCACTGGGGTGGCGTGCGCGGCGTCGTTGACGAGGCCGACGTGCGCGCCGGCAAGGTCGAGATCATCGCGCCCCGCCACTTCATGCAGCACACCATTTCCGAGAACGTGTACGCTGGCAACGCGATGAACCGCCGGCTGTTCTACCAGTACGGCCTGCTGCTGCCGGCGAGCCCGTTCGGCTATGTCGGCCAGGGCCTCGGCCAGGGCGTGTCGTCCGGCCGCATGGGGCTGATCACGCCGACCAGGATCGTCGAGAAGGACATCGAGGAAATCGAGGTCGACGGCGTCAGGATGATCTTCCAGAACACGCCGGACACCGAGGCGCCGTCGGAGATGAACACCTACATCCCGGGCATGAAGGCGCTCTGGATGGCCGAGAACGTGACCGCCACGCTGCACAACATCTACACGCTGCGCGGTGCGCCGGTGCGCGATCCGCTGAACTGGTCGAAATATATCGCCGAGGCGCTGTATCGCTTCGGCCTGGAGGCGGAGGTGATGTTCGCATCCCACCACTGGCCGCGCTGGGGCAATGCCCGCATCCAGGAAGTGCTGCGCGGGCAGCGCGACCTGTACGCCAACATGAACAACCAGGTGCTGCACTTCGTCAACCAGGGCGTCACGATCAACGAGATCCACAATGTCTACCAGGTGCCGAAGAGCATGCAGCAGGAGTGGTTCCTGCGCGGTTACCACGGCTCCCCGCAGCACAACAGCCGCGGCGTCGTGCAGCGCTACATCGGGTTCTGGGATGCCAACCCGACGACCCTGATCCCGCTGTCGCCGGCCGACTCCGCCCCGTTGTACGTGGAGATGATGGGTGGCGCCGACAGGATCATGGCCAAGGGCAAGGAGCTGATCGGCACGGGCAAGTATCTCGAGGCGACGGAGATCCTCAACAAGCTCGTGTATGCAGAACCCCAGAACCAGGCGGGCAAGGACCTGCTGGCGGACGCGTTCGAGCAGCTGGGCTACCAGCAGGAGAACCCGGGCCTGCGCAACAGCTTCCTGGCGGGCGCGTACGAGCTGCGCTCGGGCATTCCGGCCAGCGAGGCCGCGAACTCGAGCAGCCCAGACGTGATCCGGGCGATGTCGACGGAGCTGTTCCTGAACTTCCTCGGCATCCGCATGGACAGCCGGAAGGCCGAAGGGATGCGCTTCACGATCAACCTGATCACGCCCGACAACGGCCAGAAGTTCCTGATCGAGATGGAGAACGCGACGCTCACGAACATCCAGGGCTTCCTCGCGGACAAGCCCGACCTGACCGTCACGATCAGGCGCACGGACCTCGAGCAGACTATGATGGGCGCCAAGACGCTGGAAGCGCAGATTGCAGACGGCACGGCCAAGGCCGAGGGCAACCTCGGGGTGCTGAAGCAGCTCGCGTCGACGATGGTCGACTTCGACCCGCGCTTCCCGATCATGCCGGGCACGAAGCTGCGGGGCACCGAGGCGCCGAAGACCGACCCGTTCCGGGCCACGGTCGGCGACGTGGCGGCGGAATAGGATGAAGATGCAACGTTCCCCTGCGATACTGCTCGCCGTCGGTGCCAGCCTGCTTGCACCGCCAGCGCCAGCCATCGAGGCGATTCCCCGGACGCCCGGCTGGAGCGGATTCGTCGTCGTGGGCGTGGGGTACACCGATCTCGAGAGCAATCTCGTGGCCGGCAACAGCCTGATCGATGTTGGCAGGCCCGTGGTCGACTCCATCAACCAGGGGCCCGGGAGCGACGACACCTTTCACCCGGTGGTCACCGGTGAGGTGAACTACACCTTCGGCAACCGCTGGCAGGCCTTCTTCGGTACCTCGCTGGATGACGCCGTCACGCTGGACGGGGTCACCCAGCTCGGGGCGCGCAGGGACCTGGGCGACGCAGGCACCCTGCAGGGCGGCTTCGTGTTCAGCGGCATACCGACCGAGGTCTGGGCTGACCCGTATGCCGAGGGCGTGCGCCGCGACGAGACGGATCGCGACTCCACCGGCGTGCGCCTGCAGTGGGACCGGGTCCTGGGCTCGGCATTCGAAGTCACGTTCACCTATCGCGACGTGTCCATCGACAACGAGCGCAGTGGCCAGGGCGTGACGAGCGTGGCCTGCGACGCCGCCTGCCAGGACCTGTTGCGGCGCGACGGCGACCAGTACTCCTACGATGCGTCCTATTTGTTCAGGCTGGGCGAGGGCCAGCGCCACCTGTTGCGGCCGATGGTCCGCTACTCGGTCGACGACCGGGACGGCGACGCGATCAGCGGCGATGCGTACCGGTTGCAGTTGAGCTACGTCTTCCTGGGCGACGGTTACTCGGTGGTCAGCAACGTGGCCACCGGCAGCAGCAGCCAGGATGCGCGCAACCCGCTCTTTGGCGTGAAGACCGACTCCGACCGCTTCACCGTCGATACGACGCTCTTCTACCGGCTGCCGGCCGCCAGCGGGCGCTGGCAGGCAGTGGGCAGCGTGCTCTGGGGCGAGGATGATTCCGACGTCGCCTTCCACGACAGCCAGCTGTTCATGGTCAGCATGGGCGCGCTGTATCGCTTCGGCGACCGCTGACAGGCGTCAGCCGCCGAGGGCGATCGCGGCGGCCACCATGGCGATGCCAAACAGCGTGAGCGACGTCGCGGCGCGCCAGGGCCTGATGGTGGTGTGGCCCGCCCACTGGTAGCCGATCACGAAGAACAGGGCGATCAGGATCGCGTTCGACACGCGCAGCGCCAGCCAGGGCTCGTCGATGAAGAAGAAGGGCAGCGCGGCCGGAAAGCTGGCGAAGACGACCAGCCAGAAGACGCCGACTGCCGCCAGCCAGTCCCCGCTCCGGATCCCCGCGTCCTTCGCCGGCGATGACCGGACCTGCTCGACGATGTGCCGATAGAGCTGATTCCTGCCCGAGGGCGTCGTGACGTGCGCGACGTAATCGTCCATTTCGGCAGCCACGGCCGCGATGGCGTGCTGCTCGTCG
>CAZTGY010000146.1:0-1817 GCA_964613445.1 uncultured Chromatiaceae bacterium
TCCAGGCCGTGCCGCCGGCGTCCACTTCGACCAGCAGGCCACGCAGGTCCGGGCTCTCGCTGGCCTGGAGATAGACCTTCTGCCCGGCGGCCAGGATCACCTGGCCTGACGGTGATTCGACCTGGCCCGCGTTCTCGACGTCCTGGCCCAGGAGCGCGATGCTGCCACCGCCAGCCGCGGATGAGCTGATCCTGGCGCCGTCCTCGACGACGATCTTCACCGGGAGCGGCTGGCCGTCAGCCCCCGTGACCACCTGGCCATCGGCGTCGACGACGTAGACGCGGCCGTCGCCCTGGAATGCCGGTTTGTCCTGCCGCAGCAGTAGCGGGTTCAGTATGCCGCCTGACTCGGCGTCAGGATCGATGGCGAGGCTCGAGGCGATCAATGCCCCCACGTTCACCTGGGAGCCCTTGCCGAAGAGGATGCCGTTCTGGTTGATCAGATAGATCTGGCCGTTGGCATTCACCGACCCGAAGATCCGGCTCGGATCGCCCTGGAAGATCCTGTTCAGCGCCAGGGAGCCCTTGCCGGGCTGGTTGAAGTTGACCGTCTTGCCGGCGTCGACGTTGAACTCGGCCCAGTTCAGCACGGCCCGGTCGGTGGCCTGGTTGATGTCCAGCTGGGTGCCGGCGGAATTGGTCACCGCCGTGGCGACGCCCTGGGTGACCCACACCGTCGGCCCGCCGGCGCAGCTCCCGCCCGCGCAGGGCACCGGCAGCCCGCCCGCCTGCACCTGCGCGCCGGCGAGCACGCAGTACAGCGCCACGCCGAGGCTCAGCGCGAAGCGCGACAGCAGGTCAGAAGCCATAGCGCAGCGAGAACAGCAGCCGTTCGTCGCCCTCCTCGGTGGCCTGGCCGTCCCTGAACGGGATCGCCAGATCGAGACCGGCCGTGAGCGGATCAGCGGCCAGGCGCAGCCCGACGCCGGCGCTCAGCAGGGTGACCGCGTCCACCTGGTCCGGCAGCGGGTCGTTGAGCAGCAGGCGGGCGCCGTCGACGAAGCCATAGCCGTAGAGGTTCTGCAGCGGCTTCCAGAGCGCCGGGCCGAAGTTCGGGCTGCGCCACTCCGCCGATGCCTGCAGTCCGTAGTCCCCGAGGATCTCGCCTTCGTAGTAGCCCCGCACGCTGTCCCGGCCGCCCGTTGCAAACTGCTCGTTGGAAATCAGCGGCTGGGGCGTCCACTGGCCGCGGAGGTCGAATGCCAGCACGGTGCTCCACCAGGGCAGCGCCTGGACGAGCTCGTAGCCACCTTCGACATAGAAGTAGTTCGGCCGGCCCTTGAAGCGCTTGTCGGCGAATTCCTGGGCGTCGTTGCCGAGGCCGCGGATGCCGACGTTGGCTGCGAGGTCATAGGTGTGGGTGCGGGACTCGCGGGGCAGCGTGGCGTTCCAGCCCAGCGACCAGTTCAGGTAGGTGATCGGCGTGACGATGTCGTCCTCGCCCTCCTCGTTGAAGCCGATGGTCTCGTCGAAGTCCTTGTAGTCCACGCCGAGCACCAGGCTGTGGAAGAGGCCTGTGCCGCCCTCGAGGGGGAGGATCGCCCGGGCGCCATAGACCTCGCCCTTGCCGATGGAACTGATGTCGCCGCCGACGACCGCGATGTCGCTGTCGCTGGACAGCCCGTAGAACGCGAAGGCCTTGCCGCTCGCCATGGGCCGCAGGATGTAGCTCGCTGCGATCACTTCGGTCTCGTCGGGGTCCTCCGGGGCCACCTGGTACTGGAGGCCGAAGGAGTGATCGCGCTGCCACAGGTTGTCGTAGCGGACGGCAGCTTCGATCCGGGTGTCGGTGGTGTTGGCGGAGTTGCGGTTGTTGAC
>CAZTGY010000146.1:1827-7003 GCA_964613445.1 uncultured Chromatiaceae bacterium
ACCTCCAGCGTGCCGTTGACAGGCAGCTGGTCGTCCACCTTCACCTCGATCTCCACGGTGCCCTGCTCGGCGCCGGGCCGGAGCACGGGGGTCAGCAGGCGATCGGCGGACCGGACGTTGAGGGCCCGAAGCTCTGCCTGGAAGGCGTCCATGCGCGGGATCGTGCCTGGCGTGGCCTCGGGCAACTGCGCGCGGATCCAGCCATTGCTGAAGTACCGGGAGCCCGTGATCTTCAGCCGGGACACCCTGCCCTCGGTGACGGCGAGGCGCACGAGGCCACCGTCGACGTCCTGCTCCGGGACGTCGACGAAGACGGTGGGAAAGCCGGCGTCCCGATAGGCCTGCTCCAGAGCAGTCCTGGCAGCGTTGACGTCGTCGATGGTCCTGCCGGGACCGAGCTGCGGGTAGACGGCGCGCTCGATGGCCAGTGAATCGAGGACGGTGTTGCCCTCCACCCGGAACTCCCAAACGTCGAAGCGCGGCTTGGCCTCCGCGACCGGCGCGTCCTCGCCGCGGGCGATCGGCGATGCGAGGCAGGCCATGGCTATTGCCAGGCGCAGGAAGGACAACATCCGGCTCGTCATTGCAGGTCTGGGCGTGCTCTACCGGGCTTGGTGTTCTGGAGGGAATCGGCCGGACCATCGTCGCGGCGGAATGTTTCAGGCGCGTTGCAGGGACGTTAAGCCGGCGCCCCAAAGAGAACCGGCGCCCGAAGGCGCCGGTCCCGGTGGTTGCGTGCGTCAGAGCTAGGCGCTGGTGCGGGACTTCAGCCAGGCGCGGCGCGCCAGCGGCACGAGCGCCGTGCCCAGCAGCCAGACGGCGGCGGGCGCCGGCACGACCTGGGCCCCGGCGATCTGGAGCTGGTTGTTCGCCAGGTCCAGCTTCGCGGCGAGCCCGTCCTTGAACGGCGTAAAGTTGCGCAGGCCGATGCTGGCTGCGGTGAACTGCACGCTGTACAGGTAGAGGGTGTCGGTACCGGGAGCCAGGTTCGAGAACTGGAAGTCGCCCGACTGCCAGTTGTCGTGCAGGCCGTCCAGGTAGTTCGGCGAGCCCGAGCCGGCGGTGAACGGGCCATAGGCCAGGTTGGTGGAGGGAGGCGTCGCATCGCCCTGGTTCAGGTTCTGGATCAGACCGTTCAGGGATGAGGCCCAGAGGCTCTTGGCGCTCTCGGCGACCTGGACGTCGTCGGCAAAGGTGGCGCTGGCGGACGAGGTGGTGTAGCTGCGGGCCGTGGTCTCGCCGAAGATGATGCCGAAGGTGACATTCGCGGCGCCGCCGGCGGCATTGATGAAGTTCAGCACCGAGGTGCCCAGCGTGTAGGCGTCGCCCAGGTTGATGCCGGCGGCCTGCTCGCCGAGGTCCTGGCTGATGGAATCGCCGTTGGCGTTGACAAACGTCGCAAGGGCTTCGGAGCCACCGGCGGCCGTGCCGGAGAGTATCGACGCCTGGGCGCCTGTCATGCCGAGCATCGCCAGGGCGGAGGCTGCCGCCAGGTGCTTGAAATGGGTGTTCATGGAATCGGTTCCTCGTCTGTTTTCTTTGAATCTGCAGGTCGACCTGTGGGGGAGCCTACCGGCCGAAACGGACATCCTTGTGACATTCATGTGAAGGAAACGTCATATTTCTCCTGCCCCGTTTCGCTGCCCCGAAAAGAGCCGGCGCCCTTGCGGGCGCCGGCCGGGGTAGTCCTCCTCGCGCCGGGGCACGAGTCCGGCACGCTTACGGGAAGACCGGCAGCGGGGCCTTGCAGTTGCTGCCGCCGACACCGACGTTCTTGGTGGTCCAGCCAACCGGGGTCGCCGCGACGAACGGATTGGTCGGCACTGCGAAGTTCGGCAGCGCGTTGATCCCGTTCAGGCCGGACGACACGATCTTCGCCGGGTTGCGGACGTTGCTGAGGAACAGCGTCCGGAACTGGCTCCGCTGGGTGGTGGTCGCCCGGGCGGTCAGGTCGGCGTTGATGAAGTCGTTGAGAGCCGCCGCGTTGTTGATGGTGTCGCTGTTGGAGTTCAGGGTGGACTCCGCGTACCAGCGATACGCGCCGAGGGCCGCAGTCTGCTGGCTCGGCGTGATGCCATCGATACTCAGGTTGACGGCGCCGGGCTTCGGGGCATTCTCGAGGGAGTTGATGCCGATCGAGCGGCCCTGGTCGGCCGCCGCAATCACGCAGTTCTCCACGTTGCTCGAGGAGCTGTTCTCCACCACGTCGTAGTTCACAGGCCAGCCGTTGGCGACGTTGTTGTCGTCAAAGGCCTCGTCCACGAAGGTCGCGACCTTCGTGGCTGCCCCGCAGTAGTCGGAGCCCAGCCAGAGGTGCGAGTGGCCGGCCTGGGTGCCGGACGTGTTGGTGCGCCGGCAGATCTTCAGGCCTTCCGTGTCGTCACCGGCCAGCGGGGCGACGCCCATGGCCGCCTTGATGTCGGCAACGGACTGGTAGTTGCCGGCGAAGATGCCCGAGAGGACGGTGGCGGAAATGTTGCCACCGAGCTCGGCGCCCAGCTGCTGGCCGGCCTGGATCGTCCAGGGCAGCTGGTAGACGGGTGCGGCGGTGACCTTGGCAGTCTTCAGGGCGGCCAGCTCCGTGACCGTGCACTGGGCCGGGCCGTTCTCCTTGGCGACTTCGCAGCCGAAGATCGGCTCCTCGTCGGACAGGCCAAAGTCCGGGACGTGGCCGTCGCCCACGCCATCCGGCACCGTGTAGTCGGCATCCGCCGTCAGGGTCGGGCAGAGCTGCTCCGTGGCCGGGTTCAGGTCATCGGCCGGGCAGGTGCTGCCGTCGATGAACTTGATGGCCTGGGGAATCGCGACGGGACGGACGCCGAAGAGGGTGCCGCCCTGGGAGCGGGAGTAGAACGCCACCTTCTGGCCGCGGATCGAGGTCGGGACCGCGCTGGTGTTCAGCAGCGTGCAGACGTTGATGCGATAGTTGATGGACGTGGCGTTGTCGATGTAGTCAGCCCGGTCATTGATTGCCGGATCGCACAGCTCGGTGGCGATCGCGGGCGGGATTGCGCGGGCAGCGGAAGCGCCGGAGATGTAGAAGCTGGCGCTGACGGCGGGGATCGCCGCCTGGGCGGTGCCGGCGAAGAGGCCGGCGATCGTCAGGGCGAGCGGGCCGCTGACTTTCTTGATGGTGGGTTGCATTGCTGGTTCTCCGTTGTGATGCAAGGTCGTAGAGGATTTGGTTGGAGCAAGGCGCTCAGGCAGCCAGGCTGCGGCGGCGCATGACACCCATCAGGCCCAGGGCGCTGCCAAACAGCCAGACGGCGGCGGGCACCGGCACGATCTGCAACTGGTCATTCGCCAGGTTCAGCTTGGCGGCGAGCCCGTCCTTGAACGGCGTGAAGTTGCGCAGGCCGAGGGTGGCGCTGGTGAACTGCACGCCGTAGAGGTAGAGCGTGTCGGTGCCGGGAGCCAGGTTCGAGAACTGGAAGTCGCCCGACTGCCAGTTGTCGTGCAGGCCGTCCAGGTAGTTCGGCGAGCCCGAGCCGGCGGTGAACGGGCCATAGGCCAGGTTGGTGGAGGGAGGCGTCGCATCGCCCTGGTTCAGGTTCTGGATCAGACCGTTCAGGGATGAGGCCCAGAGGCTCTTGGCGCTCTCGGCGACCTGGACGTCGTCGGCAAAGGTGGCGCTGCCCGAAGACGTGGTGTAGTTGCGGGCCGTGCTGTTGCCGAAGATGATGCCGAAGGTGACGTTCGCGGCGCCGCCGGCGTTGCTGATGAACGTCAGCACCGAGTTGCTCAACGCGAAGGCATCGCCAAAATTGATGCCGGCAGCCTGCTCACCGAGGTCCTGGCTGATGGAATCGCCGTTGGCGTTGACGAACGTCGCCACGGCTTCAGAACCGCCCGTGGCCGTGCCGGAGAGTATCGACGCCTGGGCGCCGGTCACGCCCAGCATCGCCAGGGCAGACACGGTCGCCAGCTTCTTGGTCAGAGCTCGCATTATCTTCTTCCTCCTGTAAATGGATCAAAGCGGCAGACCAGCTCGAGCCGAATCCTTCCGCCCCACGTCGCCGTCGCCGCCTTTTGAGTCTTTGTCTCTGCATGCGGCGACGGTGGGCAAGCTACGCGCGCCCCGCGTCGTGGCGATGACGCGTGGATGAACAAATAGCCACACTGCCCCGCGATGCGTTAACTCGCCCGGGACAGGCGTTCACACTCTCGTCACATTGACGCCACGAAACTTTCACGGGGCGCTGCTGTAGTCCCCGTCGTCCGGGAGAGTGCGTTGCCCGTCGAACTTCAAGGCGTTGAACTTGAATAACAATGAAGTCCGCCAACCGATGCCTGCCGGCAGAAGGATCCTGATCGTCGAGGATCACAAGCCGCTCCGCAGCCTGTTGTCCTTCCTGCTATCGAACGCGGGCTACGAGACCTTCGAGACCTCGGATGCCATGTCGGCACTCGACGAAGCGAGCCGCCAGCGACCGGATCTCGTGCTGCTCGACTGGCAGCTTCCAGACATGGACGGCATCAAGGTGCTGCGCTTGTGGCGCTCCGAGGAGGCGACTGCGCAGATCCCCGTGATCATGGTGAGCGGCAAGGCCGACGAGGGAGACCGGGTGGCCGGGCTCAAGGCCGGCGCCGATGACTACGTGACGAAGCCGTTTGGTCGGGACGAATTGCTGGCCCGCGTTCAGGCGGTCCTCCGGCGCGTGGGCACGCCCCGGGACGCCGATCAGGACGTGCGGCGCTTCGAGGGCCTAAAGCTGGACGTCCGCAGCCTGCGGGTGACGGCGGGCGACCAGCCGGTGCACCTCGGCCCCATCGAATTCAAGATGCTGAACCTCTTCATGACCCAGCCAGAGCGGGTACTGAGCCGCTCGCAGATCGTCGACCGGGTATGGCGTGTCAATGCCCACGTGGACGAGCGCACCGTGGACGTGCACGTCAGGCGGCTGCGGCTGGCCCTGGTGCCGACGGGCCATGACCGGTGCATCCAGACGGTGCGGGGCGTGGGGTACCGGCTGTCGCGGATCGACGAGGTAGGAGCGGCTTTAGCCGCGAACAATCGTCGCGCCTGAAGTCGCTCCTACAACCGCGACTACTGCGCCCCCGTCTCGCGCTTCAGGTAAGCGATCCGGTTGGCCCGGTCTTCGGGCCTGCGGATGCCGACGAACCCCATGCGGTTGCCCGGCAGGAAGTCACTGGGACGCTCCAGCCAGTGGTCGAG
>CAZTGY010000147.1:0-6564 GCA_964613445.1 uncultured Chromatiaceae bacterium
CCCGTTGCGGTCGTGCTGGCGCTGCTGACGGCAGTACTGGCCCGGGATGCCGTCGCGCTGCCGCCCGCAGCGGCAGTGCAGCAGCAGATTGCCGTCCAGGCCGGCCAGCTGCGCGCGAGCGGCGGCCTCTACATCCAGGGTCTCGCGCTGGCATCCGGCCAGCTGTTGCCGGATTTCTACGCGGCACGCGCTTACGCGCCGGTGTGGACCCGGCCGGAACGCATCGACGAGCTGCTGGACCTCCTGGCCACCGCCGAGTCCCACGGCCTCGATAGCGGGGACTACTACCTGCCCGAGCTGAAGGAGTTGCGGGCGCACGGGCAGCGCAGTGACGACCCGGCGCTGGCCGCCAGCCTGGACCTGCTGCTGACGGAAAGCCTGATCCGCTTCGGCTACCACCAGCGCTTCGGCAAGGTGAACCCGCAACGCATGGAGCCCACCTGGAACTTCACCCGCCAGTTCCGGCCGGGACAGGATCCGCTGCGCACGCTGACGGCGGCCGTCGAGGCGCCGTCGCTCGCCGCGTTCCTCGGCCAGTGGCTGGACCGGGCACCCCTGTACCGGACCCTGCAGCAGAAGCTCGCCGAGTATCGGGCCCTGGCCGCCGCCGGCGGCTGGCCGGACCTCCCCGAAGGCCCGACCTTGAAGCCCGGCGACTCCGACCCGCGCCTCCCGGTGCTGCGGGAGCGCCTGATCATCAGCGGCGACCTGCCCGCCGGCACGCCGGCCGCCGACGTCTATGGCGACGACCTGGTGGCCGGCGTCCGCCGCTTCCAGGCGCGCCACAACCTTGCCGCCGACGGCGTCCTCGGCGCCAGGACGCGGGAGGCCATGAACGTTCCGGTCGGCACCCGCGTCGACCAGTTGCGCATGACCCTCGAGCGCGCCCGCTGGGTGCTGGAGGACACGGCGGGCGAGATCGTCGTCGTCAACGTCGCCGGCTACGAGGTCTTCGCCGCCCGGAACGGCGCGCCATTCTGGCGGCGGCGCGCGGTGGTGGGCACCCAGGCCCGGGAAACGCCCATCTTCAAGGGTTCCATGACCTACCTGGACCTCAATCCCACCTGGACCGTCCCGCCGACGATCCTGCGGGAGGACCTGCTGCCGAAGGTCAGGCGCGACCCCGGCATCCTGGCCCGCCAGAACATGACGGTCCTGGACCGCAATGGCAGGGCCGTGGATCCCGCCACCGTCAACTGGCAGGCCGTGGGCAACCGGCCGCCTTACACCTTCCGGCAGGGCCCCGGGCCGAAGAATGCGCTCGGGCGCATCAAGTTCATGTTTCCGAATCCCCACGCGATCTTCCTGCACGATACGCCGGCCCGCGGACTGTTCGAGCAGGCGGAGCGGAATTTCAGCTCCGGGTGCATCCGGGTAGACGACCCGCTGTCGCTCGCGGAGATCGTGCTGGGCGAGCCCGGGAAGTGGAACCGGGAAAGCCTCGAGGCTGCCATCGCCACGGGCAAGACGCGCACCCTGCGCCTCCCGAAACCCTGGCCGGTACTGATCCTCTACTGGACCGCCGAACTGGACGCTGAGGGCCGCGTCCGCTTCCTGCCGGACCGGTACCGGCGCGATCCGGCTTTGCTGCAGGCGCTGGATGGCGACGTGGTGATCGACTTTCCGCCGCTATAATGCCGGCGATGCGCTTCGTCCTGGTCCTGCTCAGCCTGCTCGTAGTCGCGACGCCCGTCGTCGCCCGCGAAAAACCACGGACCGTGGGCGTGCTGTTCGTGGTCCACGGGGGCTCCGACGACCAGGACGTGGCGAACACCTTCGACAGCACCCTGCAGTTCTTCCAGTACGACCCGAACAACATCATCTTCAAGGGCCTGATCTGGAACGCCTCCGCCTGGCCCAGCGTGGTGAAGTCCGGCGACAGCCAGAGTTATGCCAACGCGGCCACCCAGCTGAAGAAGTACCAGTTCGCCCAGTCGCGAATCGGGGGCCGTGATCCGGCGCCGGCGCTGACCGACAAGCAGTTCGCGCGGATGCAGCGCGCGCTGGAGCGGGAGGGCCGGGAACAGAACATCCGCTTCGTTGCCGACATCGCCCAGTGGATCGGCACCCAGGAGCAGACGGACCGGCTCCCCTGGCCCCGCTACCTCTACGAGCCCAAGGTGCCCAGGGGCAGCCGCCTCACTTACTGCGGCAGTGCGTCCGACGGGGGTCCCTGGCCCGGCTGCGACCCCGAGCGCTACAACGTGGACGGCCCGGCGGAGCGCCTGCTGAAGCAGGGCGTGGAGGAGATCGTCATGGTCGACATGACGGTCGGCGGCACGCGCTTCTGGAAGACCTACGACGTGGTCAACATGACCCGGCGCGTCGTCGCCGACTGGAACCAGCGGAACGGCACCGCGGTGCCCGTGCGCTGGGTCAACGACCCGACCGACCTGATGCGCGACAGCTACCCGTCGGACCCGCCGAACTGGACGCGGGCGCTCGGTCCGCCCACGGCGGATTCGCGGGTGCCCCTGGCCGGCCGGCCGAATCCCGTGATCCAGGATCCGCTGCTGGTGGCCATGCACGTGGATGGCATCGTCGCGGCGTTCAATCCCGCCGTGCCGCCCCGGGACACCGCGGTACTGTTCATCAATCACGCCACCCGGGACGGCAACGAGACCTACGACCCGAAAATCGACGACACGCTCGTGCTCGATGCCCTCATCAAGCAGGAGCTGCTGCGGCGCTACCCGGACATCAAGCCCGACAACGTCATCGGGTCGTGGATGGGCATCCGCCAGCCAAACCCGGCCATCCGCCCGGGCGGAGCGGTGCGCAGCAACCTCGAGCGCACCCGGGCCATGCGGGGCGAGGACCTCGGCGGTGCCTGGCTCTACGAGAGCAACAAGCAGTTTCCAGGCGGTGATCACGGCTACCGGTACTGGGAGGCGCTCGACCTCCTGCGCCAGCGTGGCGTCGGGCATATCGTCGTGATCTTCTCCCAGATCGTCATCGACAGCGCGCTGAACCTGGTCGAGGTCCCGAACCAGATTGCGAAGGAGATCGGCTCGGCCAGCTGGCTGCACGCCCGGAGCCTGCAGCGCCGCCTGTATCCGGAGACGGGCAATCCCTTTGCCGACTACTGGGGGGTATGGGTCGACACCCAGTGCCGCGTGGAGCCTGCGCCGGCATCGGGCCCCGCGTCCGGGGCCTGCTGCCTGACGCTGGGCGGGTGCGGCGACAGTCGCCCCTACCCGCCGCCGCGGCAGGCGTCGCTGGAAAAACCGCTGGAAGACACGGATCCGTCCCTGGCCTTCGACATTCCGGCCTGGGGCCATCTCGGCTACGACCCCGCCGCCGGGCCGCCGGGCGCCGCCGGCCCCGTCCAGGGCCAGTACCGGGGCACCTGGGACATGTGGCGCCCCCCCAACGACGACCCCCGCATGGGCACGCTGCTCGCGCACCAGGTCGGGCAGTTCTTGAAAAGGTAGTCTGCATGGCGAAGTTCCTGCGTACGGCCCGGCTCGAAGGGGTCCTGGCCGTGGCCCTGGCGTTGGCCTCCAGCCTGTTCGTCACGAGCTGCGGCGGGGGCGGTGACCTCGACAACGAGCTGGGGTTCCGCGTCATCCACGCGTCGCCCGATTCGCCGCCGGTGAACATTCTCGTCGATGGCATACCCCTCAGGGCCGGCGTGGACTACAAGGCCGGCACCGGCCTTCTCTTCGTGACCCCCCGGACCTACCGGTTCGGCATCCAGGCGATCATTCCCGGTGACGACGTGCTGGTCATCGACGAGGCGGTTCCGCTCACGGCCGGCAGCGAGTTCACCGTCCTCGCCATCGGCAAGGGCGCCACGGGCACCGTGCGTTCGCTGATCGTCGAGAATCCGTCCGAGATGGTTCCCGACGGCAATACCCGGCTGCAGTTCGTCCACGCCGCCCCGGATGTGCCCACGGTGGATATCTTCCTGACGGCCCCGGACGCCGACCTGTTGGCCGCCGTTCCCGTCGACCAGGCGACCTTTGGCAATGCCCCGGCAGCCCGCCAGCTCGTGCCGCCCGGCATCTACCGGATCAGGATCACCCCGGCGGGTGATCCGGCCACCGTCCTGTTCGATTCCGGCCCGTTGCCGTCATTGCGCAACCGCGATGACCTGCTGGTCGTCCTGGTGCAGAACACGGCGGCCGGCGTGTCGCCGATCTCGCTGGTGGTCAACGACCGTTTCAGCACCTTCGAAGCGCTCGACATCCATTCCACGTCCGACCTCCGGGTCGTGCACGTCTCCCCGGATGCGCCCGCCCTGGACGTGGTCGGCGATCCGTCGACCACGGCAAGCCCCGAGGAGACGTTCGCCAGCGGCCTGACGTACCTTGCCAACACGGGCTATGTCAGCGTCCCGCCGGAGACCTACGCGATACGTGGCGTGAAGACCTCGGAGCCCAATCCGACGACGCCGCTCTTCACGTTCACCCGGCCCCTCTTTGCCGGGCAGCGGGCCACCGTGTTCGCCATCAGCCTGCTCGCCACCCTCACGCCCCAGGTGGTGGCCGACGACATCCGTTCCGTGTTCACGGAGGCCAAGCTCCGGTTTCTCGATGCGGCGCCGGCCAGCGGCACCGTGGACCTCTACATTCTGGCGGCGGGCACCGACATCAATACCGTGGACGCGACCCTCCGGAACCTGGTGACCACCAGCATCACGGGCTACCTGGCCTTCGCCCCGGGCAACTACACGATCACGTTCACGACGGCAGGGACCAAGACCGTCCTGGCGACCCAGGACGTGGCGGCGGCTGCGGGCACCGTGCAGACGGTGATCCTGGGTGACGAGGTGCGGGTGGATGAAACCAGCGACGGCAAGCCGCCGGCCGTGCTGGTGCTGGACGACCTCGCGGGCTAGGTTGTCGCGGCTGAAGCCGCTCCTACGGGGCCGGGGCTAGTAAGTCGGAATGGCGCGGTCGATTTCCCGCGACCAGGCGTCGATGCCACCGGCCAGGTTGTGCACGTTGGTATAGCCCTTGCGGCGGTAGCGTTCGGCCACGGCCTGGCTGCGGCCGCCCCGGTGGCAGTGGAAGACGATCGGTGCATCAGCCGGCAGGCTGTCGAGCAGCTTGATGGCGGCCTCGTCCCAGGGCTTCGCGGCCGCCAGCGAGGCGATCGCCCGCTCGTCGTCGCCCCGCACGTCGAAGAGCCAGAGCCTGTCGCCCCGATCGAGGGCCGCGCTGAGTTCCCGGACGGACATCTGCTGCACGGGCGGCGGCGCGTTGGGGTTGTCGAAACTGAAGCCCTGGCCCTGCAGGCTCTCCCGCACGCGAATCCTGAGACCATCGGCCCGGGCCGCGCTCCAGCGGTCGACCTGCAGAGTCACCGGACCGCTGGCCACCTCGAGGCTGCCGGGTCGGGCGGGGCCCAGGGACATGGAATGCTCGAAGCCGGCGTTGATCTTGAGGTGGATGGCATCGCCAGGCCGGCCCTTGAGGGCATTTGCCATGATGTCCGCGGCGGCCGGCTCGATATCGATGCGCGGCAGCTGGCCCGTGGGCTCGGCCAGGCCGAGCACGGTGCCCAGCTCGCCGGAGTCGAACATCTCGGTGACGATGTCGCTGCCGCCAATGAGCTCGCCATCCACGTACAGCTGGGGGACCGTCGGCCAGTTGCCGTACACCTTGATCCCCTCGCGGATGTCAGGGTCCTGGAGCACGTCGATGGCCACGTAGTCCGGCAGCACCATGTCGAGCGCCGCGACGGTCTTGGCCGAGAAGCCGCACTGGGGCTGGGCCCGGTTGCCCTTCATGAACAGCACGACCCGGTGGTCGCGGAGGAGGCCTTCGATCGCGTCGCGGACTTCGGGATCCATGTTCGTGTCTCGATGTTGTGTGCAGGAGCGGCTTCAGCCGCGACACCTGGACAGGTCGCGCCTGAAGGCGCTCCTACAGGCGGTTAAACGGAGAAGCTGGAGCCGCAGCCACAGGTCGTGGCCGCGTTGGGGTTCCGGATGACGAACCGGGAGCCCTCCAGGTCGCTCTTGTAGTCGATCTCGGCGCCTGCCAGGTACTGGATGCTCATCGGGTCGATCAGCAGGGTGACGCCCTCGTTCCGGACCTGGGTGTCGCCGTCTTCCAGCTTCTCGTCGAAGGTGAAGCCGTACTGGAAGCCCGAGCAGCCGCCGCCCGAGATGAAGACCCGCAGCTTGAGGT
Organism: uncultured Chromatiaceae bacterium; assembly: GCA_964613445.1. Classification (GTDB taxonomy): domain Bacteria; phylum Pseudomonadota; class Gammaproteobacteria; order Steroidobacterales; genus SHZI01. The sequence goes on from CAZTGY010000147.1 coordinate 6,141, forward strand.
TGGGGTTGCCTTCCTCGGCAATCAGCTCGGCGACCTTCGAGGCCGCGGAGCTGGAGAAATTCAGCGTGGGGGCGCCGGTTTCGATTTGTGTATCCATTTGAAAAGTCTGACGGCAGAATCCCGTGCATGCAAGGCCTTGAAGTTCCGAAAAACGTCCTCAGTGCCTGGAACCTGCAGGGCGCCGCCGTATCGCCGCTCGGCAGCGGCCTGATCAACCGCACCTGGCTGGTGGCGGCCGCGGACCAGCGCCGTTATGTCCTGCAGCAGGTGAACCCGATCTTCCCCGGCGCGATAAACGAGGACATCCAGGTGGTGACCGGCCACCTGCGGGCCCGGGGCCTGGTCGCGCCCGAGTTGCTCCCTACCGTGGACGGCCGCCTGTGGCTGGACGATCCCGGCGGCGCTTACCGGCTGATGACCCACA
>CAZTGY010000147.1:6574-7001 GCA_964613445.1 uncultured Chromatiaceae bacterium
GAGAGCCGCGACCGTCTCGGGAGTCCCGCCGAGGCGCGGGAGGCCGGCCACCTGCTGGCGCGTTTCCACCGGGCGCTGGCCGACCTGGAGCACGAGTTCCGCAACCAGCGCCTCGGTGTCCACGACACAGAGCGGCACCTGGCAAACCTGCGCCAGGCACTGGTGGACCACGCCGCGCACCGGGACATCGCGGCCATCCGGCCGCTGGCGGCCGAGATCCTGCAGCTGGCCGACGCGCTGCCCCACCTGCCCGTGCTGCCCGACCGCATCGTCCACGGCGATCCGAAGGTCAACAACCTGCTGTTCGAACCGGCCACGGGGCGCGCCCTGTGCCTCATCGACCTGGATACCCTCGGGCGAATGCCGCTGCACCTGGAGCTTGGCGACGCGTTCCGTTCCTGGTGCAACCCGAAGGGCGAGGACAGCC
>CAZTGY010000148.1:0-2247 GCA_964613445.1 uncultured Chromatiaceae bacterium
CGCCGTCACCTGCTGCTTCCCATGGGCGCGCTCGCCGCACCAGCGCGCGGCGCCACCGTCACGTTCCCCGACGTAGTCCCCCGGGCCCTGCGTTTCCCCGAGGACTTCGGCGCCCACCCGGATTTTCGCACCGAGTGGTGGTATCTCACGGGCTGGCTGGGGGAGCCGGCGCGTCCGCTCGGCTTCCAGGTGACCTTCTTCCGGGTGCGCACGGACGTGGACCCGGACAATCCCAGCGTCTTCGCGGCCCGGCAGCTCGTGATCGCCCACGCGGCGCTCGCGGATCCGTCGCGGGGGAAGCTGCTGGTTGACGAACGCATCGCCCGCACCGGCCTCGGCCTGGTCGAGGCAAGAACTGGCGACACGGACGCGCGGCTCGACGGCTGGTCGCTGGCGCGGGATGCCGCGACGGACACGTACCGCGCGCGGATTGCAGCACGGGACTTCACGCTGAACTTGACGGCCGTCAGTCAGGGACAGCCCTGGCTGCAGGGCAACGGCGGTGTGTCCAGCAAGGGTCCCCTGCCAACTCAGGCCAGCTATTACTACTCACGGCCGCAGCTGCGGGTGGAGGCGGAGGTCAAGGTCGCGGCTGAAGCCGCTCCTGCCCGCCTGTCCGGCATCGCGTGGCTCGATCATGAATGGTCCAGCGCGGCGCTGGCCGCCGATGCGGCCGGCTGGGACTGGGTGGGCATGAACCTGCACGACGGCAGCTCGTTGCTGGCCTTCCAGGTCCGGCGGCAGGGCGCCGCGCCGGACGAGCCGGCCCTGGCGCGCTACGCCGCCTTCCAGCTTCCGGATGGCGGCACCCGGGTGGTGGATCCCGCCACCGTGCGCTTCACGCCGCTACGGCAATGGACCTCGGCCCGCAGCCGCGCCACCTGGCCGATCGCCCGGCGCATCACCGTCGGCGACCGGAGCTTCGAGACCGTCCCGCTCATGGCGGACCAGGAGCTGGACTCCCGGCTCACCACCGGCGCGATCTACTGGGAGGGCGCGAGCTCGCTGCTCGAGGGCGGGCGCCCCGTGGGCAGGGGCTACCTCGAAATGACGGGTTATGTCACGCCGCTGAAGCTTTAGGCGGCGCGTGCCTATACTCGGCCTGCGCGCGGACCCGACAACAATCAACAAGAGGTCCGCGCCCTGGGGGTGCGCATGTCATCGGGAAACGACCACCGGTCCGCCTGGTCGCTGCTGCCAATCGTGGTGATCCTGCTGATGCTGCTGCTGGCGCCGCTGCTGGCGGATGAAGTCCCGACGGCGGTTCAGGCCGATGCGCCCGACCGGCGGCGTACGCCGACCAGCACGCCAAGCCCGGACATGAGCAGCCAGGCGGCTGCCGGCACCGGGATCGGGGTCAGCGAGAAGTAGGCACCGCCGTTGTAGGGCAGGGACGGCTCCAGGCCGATCGTGGCCACGGTATCCGGGCTCAGGTCGAAGCTGAGGCGCAGGCCGATCGTGGCGAGCACGTCGAGGCTCGACGGCCCCCCCTGGCTGACCGACAGGCCAAGGATGCTGTTCTGGCAGCCGGGATCCGCGCCGAGGTCGTCGCAGACGCTGAACGGCGTGCCGGGATCGATGCCGTCGATGCCAATCAGCGCCGATCCGGGCGGACCGTCGACGAAGCCCTCTACGACCAGGTTCAGCAGGCCGCCGCCAAACACGTTGTTGATGAGGCCCGTGCCCACCCCGACCGTCGGTGCGGCGAAGGTCCCCGCCATCGGGAAGAGCACCGTGGCGACGACGGAAATCGTGTTCGTCGTCGAGAGGTTGTAGAAGTTGAACGAGGCCGCCACGTAGGGATCGGGATCCGCACTGAGCTCGAAGGAACTGATCAGCAGGTCGCCGGCGGCGCCGGTGCCGAGGCAGGTCACGGCCTTCGGGCCGTCGCACACCTGGTCGTTCTCGAAGGACACTTCGGGACCACCGTCCACCGCTACCGAGAGCACCGGGACCGCGAAGGCGGGGCTGCCCTGGATCAGGGCCAGCGCCAGCACGAGGCCAGCGGTTGTCAGGCGCGGGCAGGCGCGCGGCATGCAGCGGAGCGTGGTCATTGATGGAATCCCCCGGGAGTGGCGGCAGTTGTTCTAAGAGTTGCCGTGACAGTAGCGCGGTTTAGGCGGCCATCCAAGAGCCGCGTGGCGCGGCCCCGGCCGCCGGGCCGGGATTAAGGTAAATGACTCGCCACCACGTGAACTGTCGACGCTCAGGGCCGCGGCCGCGCGCTCCACTTGCGGAACGCTTCCT
>CAZTGY010000148.1:2257-6946 GCA_964613445.1 uncultured Chromatiaceae bacterium
CCATCGAGGGTCGAGTGCCGTCGATCCAGACCTGCTCCACGTTCGTCGACGGCTCCAGCAAATCGCCGTTGGTCAGCACCAGGCTGGCGCTCTTCCCGGGCGCAATGGAGCCCAGGACGCCGTCGAGGCCGAGTATCCGGGCCGGGTAGAGCGTGATGGAGCGGTAGGCCGCCTCCCGGTCCAGGCCGTGGGCGGCCGCGATCCCGGCAAACAGCGTGATGTGCCGCGCGTTCGACGAGCCACCGGCACGGGTGCCGCTCGCAATGGCGAAGAGTACGCCGGCAGCCTCGAGCCTGGCCGGCAGCGCATTGAGGGTGTCGTAGGGATCGTCCGGCCGTGGCGGCTCGCCCACGATGTTCGTGAGCACCACGGGCACCTTGTTGGCGGCCAGCAGGTCGGCCACCAGGTACGCGTCGCGGGCGTCAGTGACCACCAGGCGCAGCTTGCGCTTCGCCGCCCAGCCGACGACGGCCTCGATGGCATGCTTCTCCCGCGCGGTGGCCCAGAGGGGCCGTTCGCCGTTCACCACGGGCTGCAGTGCCTCGAGCTGCGGATCGAAGTCCCACTTGCGGCCCTTTTCCTGCGCCACGGTCTTCGCCCGGCCGTAGGCCTCGGCGTCGTTCAGCAGCTTGTCGAGCACCTTGACCCGGTCTTCGGCCTCCTTCCGGCGCTCAGCGAGGCTCTTCGGTGGCCCCATGAAGATCGCGTACTGGGGCGGCGGCGGCTCCGGCCACCGGATGGCCAGGGAATGCTGGCGCACCGCGCTCATCTCCTCCCAGGTCCAGCCGTCGGTGCGCAGGAGCGTCGTGGTGCCGGCGACGAGCCCGCCGCCGGGCACGACCAGCGCGTGGCTGATGCCACCGGACCGGGCAACCGCAAAGTGCGTGCTGGCCGCGTTCACCGCCTGGGAAACGTCCGCGTCGGCGTTGGTATCGCCGGTCTCGGCGACGTCCACCGTGCCCGGCACGCTGTCGATCTCGCTGATGCCAAGCACGGTGTTGGTGTGGATGAGGCTGGGCCACAGGTGCTTGCCCCGGGCGTCCACCCGCTCGGCGCCCGCCGGCACGGGAGTGTCCGCGCCGCCAACGGCGGTGATGCGGCCACCCTCGAACACCACGATGCCGTCCGGGATGGCCGGGCCTTCGAGGGTGTGCACCATGGCCCCGGTGATGGCGACCGGCGGCCCCGGCGGAAGGGGCGCGAACCGGTAGTCGAACCGGGGCGCGGGCGGGTTCACGGCCGGCGGCCGGGGCGAGGCAGCCGCGCTCGCTGCGGCTTCTCCGCGGAGCTCGGCGACCAGGCGGTCCCGGGCCCCGGCCACCTGCGCCCGGTGCGCCTGGTCGGCTTCCCGGCTGAACCGCAGCTGGCCGTCCACGAAGGTCAGGTCCGCGCGGCTGTAGACGCTCAGCGGGTCGCCGCTCCAGACGACGACATCCGCGTCCTTGCCCGGTGCCAGCGAACCGACCCGCTGGTCAATCCCGAGCTGCCGGGCCGGGTTGATGGTCACCATGGCCAGGGCCTGCTCGCGGCTCAGGCCACCGTAGTGGACCACCTTGGCCGCCTCGAGGTTGAGCCGCCGGGCCAGGTTCGCGTCGTCGGAGTTCAGGCTGGTGAGCACGCCGCGCTGGGTCAGGATCGCCGCGTTGTACGGAATGGCCTCGAAGGCCTCGGACTTGAAGCTCCACCAGTCCGAGAACGTGGAAGCGCTGGCGCCATGCGCCGCCAGCTCGTCAGCGACCCGGTAGCCCTCGAGGACGTGCTGGAAGGTGTTCACGCGGAACCCCAGCTCCTCGGAGAGGCGCATCAGCATCAGGATCTCGTCGGCACGATAGCTGTGGGCGTGGACAGCGCGCTTGCCCGCCAGGATCTCGGCGAGCGGCTCGAGGCGCAGGTCCCGGCGGGGCGGCGCCATGCGGGACTGCTCGCGCTTCGACAGCGAACGGTAGCGCTCCCATTCCGCCTGGTAGGCCGCCGCTTCCTCGAAACTGGAGCGGATCAGCGCGGAGATGCCCATCCGGGTGGCCGGGTAGCGGAGCTTGGCCCCCGGCATGGACTTGAAGGCGGACTGGGTCGGGTTCTCGCCGAGGGCGAACTTGATCGTCGGCGGCGCGCCCTCCAGCACCAGCGCGTCCGGCGTCCCGGCGCCCCAGCGGTACTTGATGATGGCGTTCTGGCCGCCGATGGTGTTCCCGGAGCCGTGCAGGACGTGGGCCGTGGTGACGCCGCCGGCGAGCTGCTGGTAAATCTGCGGCGAGCGGGCATCGAGCACGTCCCGCACCCGCACTTCCGAGCTGATGCTGTTGACGCCCTCGTTGAGGTCGAGCTGTTCGGTGGCGCTGTGGCTGTGCGCGTCCACGATGCCCGGCGTGACGTGGCGGCCGGTCGCGTCGATCACCAGCGCTCCGGCGCCCGCCCGCAGGCCGGGGCCGATCGCCACGACCCTGCCCTTCTCGAGCAGCACGTCGGTGCCGCCGAGGACGCCGGCGTCCGTCATGGTCCAGACCGTGGCGTTGCGGATGAGCACCTGCCCGGGCGTCGGGGCCGGCGCGGGGTAGGCCTGCACGGCCAGCGCATCGGCCAGCTCCATCGCGGCGCCGGCCTGCCCCGGTCCCGCCAGCGCAAAAGCCGCGAGCAACAGGAAACCGGGCCGCTTGCGGGGCTTTAAGGGGCTCATGGCCGCCCTGCCTCGGGGCCGGAGACCCGCCGGCCTTCGACCTTCATGGTCACCGAGCCGCGCTCCGAAGTCATGGTGGTTTCACCGGACAGCCGCTCGCCGGTGACGACCACGGTGATCTTCGTCTCGCCTCCCTGGCCGCCGCTGCTGATGACGGTGAGCGCATTCCCCTTGAGGTCCACGCTGCTGAAGTCGCGCTTGCCCGCACGCTGGCTCTCGCTGAAGCCCGAGTAGCGGCCCTTGCCACCCGCGTCCGGCGTCCCGGCAATCGTCCAGGTGGACTCGGAGGCCCGGCCCATCACTTCCATGCTGACCTTCCACACCCCCCGCGGATCGACGATCGCGTCGGGATCACCCACGGCTTCCTTGGCCTCGATTTCCTCGTGGTAACCCTCCACGAAAACATGCCGGAAGGTGGGGGACTCGGCGAACAGGTCGCCTGCCACCACCAGCACGTTCGCCTGCTTGCCGGGCTCCAGGGAACCCATGCTGCCCGACAGGCCCAGCAGCGCCGCCGGCGTGGTGGTGAGGGCCGCGAGGGCCCGGTCGGGCGACAGCCCGGCCTTGACGACCGCCGCCAGGTTCTCCTGGAAGCGCCGCGGGTTCTGCATGCCGGCCGTCACGAAGGCCACCTGCACGCCTGCCGCTTCGAGTGCCGCCGGCAGGCCAGGCGCCAGCAACGACTGCTGCATCTCCCACAGGGAAGTCTCGATGGCGTCGTCGGCGTCCCCGAGTTTGGGCTTGTCGGGTGTGTCGAGGGGCAGGAGCACCGGCATGCCGCCGGCCCGCAGGTCTGACTCCCGGTCGCCGAGGCCACGGGCGACGATCAGGCCCCCCAGGCTGAACTCGCCGGCCAGGGCGTGGAAGCGGCCGGGGTCCAGGCCGTTGATGGCGACGAAGACCGGCAGCCGTTCGCCCCCGAGGACGGCGAGGAGCGGCGCGTCGGAAGACCGGTACTGGGCCGGCGCCATGCCGGCCGGATTCGCGGCGTACCGCCGGCTCCACTCACCCTGGCGCGCGGCGTCGAGCAGCACCTGCCGCACCGTCGCCACGGCGCCGAACTTGGACGACGGGTACTGCCGGGCCATGAAGCTGGACGACTCGAGGGCGATCACCTGCGCGAGCTGGCCGCGGGCCACCACCTCCGACGCAGGTCCGGGGCGCAGCATCAGCAGCGCCGACTCGCCCCGGAAGACGCCCTTCTCCGGCAGGACGTGGGCCACGGCAAAGCCCATCTCCCGGTGGCGGGCGATACTGGCACTACTGAGGTCGACGCGGTCGACGACCCGGTCCTCCGGGTGCACCGACCTGAGCTCGTGCCGGGAGCCCACGGGCTTCGGCTCACCGCCACCCCGCTCGGCCGGCGGCGCCCCGTTCGATTCCGCGTCGAGACCCACCGCCGAGGCGGCATCGATGAAGGCCGGATAAACCGTCCAGCCCGGCTCTGCGACGATTACGGTCGCATCGGCCGGCACGGCCACCTTCGGCCCCACCGCCTCCACCAGCCCATCGCGCAGCACGAGCGTGCCGCGCTCGATCAGCTGGCCCGGCGCAGTGACTATCCGCGCGCCAGTAATCGCGTGGATGCGCGGGGCGTCGGCCTGGGCCGACGCCCCGACAAGGGCCGCGATGGCCAGTGCGGCCTGCGCGGGTCCCTTGGCGCGCATCCGGCGGCGGCGCACGCCGGCTAGTTCTTCGGCGGCGTGATGCCGGGCACGCTCTTGAAGTTCTCCGGCCCCAGGTTGAGGGAGGAGACATCCATCACGTGGGTGTAGAGGTTCGACATGAAGCCGCCGCCCGTGCTGCGGGCGAACAGCATCTTCTTGCCATCGGGAGACATGGACGGGAACCCGTCAAAGCCCGGGTTGAAGGTCAGGCGCTTCGGCGGGCCGCCAGCCAGGTCGCCCAGGAAGACTTCCCAGTTGTTGTTCTCGACGACGCGCACGAACACGTAGTGCCGGCCGTCCGGGGCGGGATACGGCGCCCAGTTCATGTCCCGGTCGAAGGTGCGCACG
>CAZTGY010000149.1:0-6863 GCA_964613445.1 uncultured Chromatiaceae bacterium
ACTCGCCGCCTGCACCAGCCTCGACCGGGCCGTCCCCGAGGACCCCCGCCGCGAGCTGGCCCAGGTTCCCTTCTTCCCCCAGACCATCCACCAGTGCGGCCCTGCCGCGCTGGCCACCGTGCTCGGCGCCTCCGGCGTGCACGCCACTCCCGAACAGCTGGCGCCGCTCGTCTACATCCCGGGCAGGCGCGGCAGCCTCCAGGTCGAGATGCTGGCCGCCGCCCGTGGCCAGGGCCGCATCGCGTGGGTGCTCGATCCCGACTTCAGCGACGTGCTGGCCGAGCTCGCGGTGGGCACGCCGGTCCTCGTGCTCCAGGACCTGGGCGCCCTCGGCATCCGCCGCTGGCACTTCGCCGTGGTCATCGGCTACGACCCGGAGCGGGACGTGGTGATCCTGCGTTCGGGCACCAGCCGCCGGAGCCTCGAGCGGCGGGCCGCTTTCCTCCGCACCTGGCAGGCCGGTGGCAACTGGGCCGCCGTGGTCACGCCGCCGGAACGTCCACCGGCGACGGCCACGGGCAGCGGCTTCATCCGCGCCCTCGCCGACGCCGGGCGCAGCCTGCCGCGGACGGCCGTCGAGGCGGGCCATGCGGCGGCCCTGGAGCGCTGGCCCGACGACCCGCTGGTGCTGCTGGCGAACGGCAACGACGCCTACGCGCGCCAGCGGCTGGCGGACGCGATCGCGCTCTACCGGGACCTGCTGGCCAGGGACCCGGGCAACGTGGCGGGCCGGAACAACCTGGCCAATGCCCTGCTGGACCTGGGCTGCCCGCAGGCCGCGCTGACGGAGGCCCGGCAGGCCGTGGCGCAACTCGCGCCCGGTGCGCCACTCGAGGCGCCGGTGCGCGACACGCTGGCCAAGGCTACGGCAGCGGCTGCCGGCGACGACTCACGCTGCCGAGCCGAATAGCTCCTCCAGCTTGACGATCAGCTGGCGGGCGTCGACGGGCTTGCGCAGCAGGACCACCCGGGACACCGTCGCGATCCGCGCGAGCACGGGCGACGTGTCACCGCTCAGGATGACCGCCGGCAGGTCCCGGCCCGCAACCTCGCGCATTTCCTCGAGCAACTCGAGGCCGTTCTTGCCCGGGCCCAGGTGGAAGTCGCTGACCACCACGTCGATCTCCGCGCCGTGGTCCGCGAAGGTCGTCAGGGCCGCCGCCGGGGAGTCGGCGGTTCTGGTCGGGTATCCCTCCAGGGAGAGGACGAGCTCCAGCGCGTCGCGGACCGCGGCATCGTCCTCGATGATCAGCACCGCGGGCTTCGGGATATCCCCCCGGGCGGCGGCCGGGCCGGGCTGGACGGCGGCGGCATCCGGCGTGGCCACGAGATGCGCGGCGGGAACATGCAGCGCAAACGTCGTGCCCCGCCCGAGCTCGGACTCGACCTTGACCGTGTAGTCCAGCAGGCGGGAGATCTGCCGCACGATCGTGAGGCCGAGGCCAAAGCCGCGCGGCCGGGGACCCTTGGTGTCCACCCGGTAGTACTCGTCGAACACCCGGTCGAGTTCCGGCGCGGGAATGCCGACGCCCGTGTCGGCGATGCGGATGGCCAGCCCCTCCGCATCCTGGCGGTAGCTCACCGTCACGCCGCCCTCGCGGGTGTACTGGAGCGCATTGTTCAGCAGGTTCTGCAGGATCTGGCGGAACAGGATCCGGTCCGTCCGGAGGCACGCGCCGGTGGGCTCGATCGTCAGGGCCAGCCCGCGGCTGGCGGCGACGGCCTCGAACTGCTGCTGGAGGCCGCCCAGCACGTCCGCCACCGGGACCAAGTCCAGGTTGGGGCGGATGTTCCCGGACTCGAGCTTGGTGACGTCGAGCAGCGCGTTCAGCAGGTCGGCCATTGACTCCAGTGCCGCCTGCTGCCGGTGGATCAGGTCGAGCTCGCCATCGCCGGTAAGCCGGCGGGCCAGCGCGGCGTTCAGCAGCTGCAGCGTCTGCAGCGGCTGCCGGAGGTCGTGGCTGGCCGTGGCCAGGAAGCGGCTCTTGGCCTGGTTGGCGCCGTCGGCTTCCGCCCGCGCGGCGCGCAATTCGTCGGTGATCCTGCGCCGGTCGGTGACATCGCGGACGGCCGCGAGGACGTAGTGCACGGCGTCCTTCCCGCCCTCCCTCTCCTCGACGGGCGCCAGGCGGATCTCCGCGGGGAATTCCGTGCCGTCCTTCCGGCAGGCCGCGAGCGCCACCAGCCGCGCCCCCATCTCCCGGGTGGCCGGCGCGGACGAGAACCCCTCCCGGTACCGCTCGTGGATGCCCCGGGACTTCGCGGGAACGAGCTGCTCGATGGTCTGGCCGATGAGCTCGTTGGCCAGGTAGCCGAACAGCGCGACGGCCGCCGCGTTGACATAAACGATCTGGCCGCGCTGGTCCACCAGCAGGAGCGCGTCCGGCGAGAGGTGGACCATCTGCTCGGTGATGCCGCGGATGGCCATCAGCGCGCCCCGTCCCGGGCCGGGCGTTCCCGGCGCCAGAGCCGGCACCGTAGGGGGAAGCCCTTAGAGAGTGGCGGACGGCCGCGGCTTAGGATCAGCATCAGCATGGGCACCCGTGATGATCAGCTGCACGAGGCAGGGACGCAAGCGCCGGCCGGCGTCGCGGCCTTGCCACCCTGCGCGGACCAGTACGTGTTGCGCGACCTGGCCGCCGGCTTTGCCCACGAGCTCAACCAGCCCCTGGCCGCCATTGCGGCCTATGCCGACGGTGCAGCCACGCTCCTGCGCCGGGACTCCAGCCACGCGCCCCAGGCCCTGAATATCGTCCAGGCGATCGCGGGCCAGGCGCTCCGCGCCGGCGCCGTGGTCCAGCAGCTGCGGGGCGCTGCCCGGGCCCTGCCCCAGAGCACCATGCCCCTGGACCCCAACGCGCTCATCCGCACCGTCCAGCCGCTGCTGCAATCCCTGGCGGCCCAGCAGCAGGTACGCCTGGTGATCGAACTGCGCACCCCGGCACCGGCCGTGATGGGTGATGCCGACAGGCTGCAGGCCCTGCTGGTGTTACTCTTCGGCAGCGCCCTCGACACGGTGACCCGGTTGCCCGCCGACCGGCGCAAGGTCACGATCTCGACCGATGACGGCGCTGGCTGCACGGTGCAGCTGTCCGCCACCGAGCCGCAGGGTATGCTGTTCCAGCTGCATCTTCCCCGCGTGGACAGCTGAGCCGGCAGCCGGCCAGCGAATGGACGACGACACCAACGTGAACAGCACAGCACCGGTCAATACGGTTTTCGTGGTGGACGACGACGACGGCGTCCGCACCTCGCTCGGCATCCTGCTGGATTCCGCCGGCTATCGGGTGGTCCCCTTCCCCTCGGCCCCGGAGTTCCTGGCCCAGTACGATCCCGCCAGGCCGGGCTGCGTGCTCCTGGACATGCGCATGCCGGGCATGACCGGCATGGAGATGCTCCAGGAACTCGCCCGGCGCGGCGCCTTCCTCCCGGTGATCTTCATCACGGGCCATGGCGACGTGCCGATGGCCGTCGAGGCCATGAAGGCCGGTGCCTTCGATTTCCTGCAGAAGCCCTTCAGCCCCCGGGACCTCCTGGACCGCATCCAGCGTGCCCTGGCCGCCGACACGGAGGCCCGCCAGGTCCTGTCCCGGACCGAGGACCTTAGGCAGCGCCTCGCCACGCTGACGCCCCGGGAGAAGGAGGTGATGGGCCTGATCGTCGCAGGGCACGCGAACAAGGTGATCGCGATGGACCTCGGGCTCTCCGAGCGGACCGTCGAGATTCACCGCGCCCGGGTCATGGAAAAGATGGCTACCCGCTCGGTGGCCCATCTGGTGCGGATGGCGCTCGAGCTCGAGAGCCCGGGTCATCACGCCCGGATTGCTGCTGCAGATCGTCCTCCAGCGGGCTGACGCTGGCCACGTCGAGATCCTCGAACTGGCCGGTGTCGACAGCCCAGAAGAACGCCCATACGGCTGCCAGGCACAGCACGAGGCCCAGCGGCACCAGCACGTAGAGGATCGTCATGCGCGCACCCGCCGCGCATTGAGCACGACCAGCACGGAACTCAGCGACATCCCCAGGGCAGCGAGCCACGGCGGCAGCCAGCCCAGCGCGGCGACGGGGATCGCGACCAGGTTGTAGGCCGCGGCCCAGGCCAGGTTCTGCCGGAGTACCTGCCGGGCCCGGCGGGCCACCGCCACCGCGCGTGGCACGGCGAGCCAGGCGTTGTCCAGCAACAGCAGGTCGCCGGCGGTCTGGGCGAGCGCGCTGCCCGACTTCAGCACCATGGACACGTCGGCGGCCGCGAGGACCGGCGCGTCGTTGATTCCATCGCCCACCATCAGCACCGGCCGGCCGGCGCGCTGCAGTTCCTCCAGCCGGGCAACCTTCCCGGCCGGCGTCAGCCGGGCCTGCCAGTGGGGAACGTCCAGCGCCTCCGCCACGGCGGCGACCGCGCCCGGCGCATCGCCACTGGCGATCTCGACCCCGAGGCCGAGCGCGCGGAGCGCATCCACCGCCTCCCGCGCATCCGCACGCACGGCATCCCGCAGGGTGAACCCGGCCAGCACGCCGTCGTCGTCAGCCAGGAAGATGCCCTCGACGCCGTCCGCGCCCGTGAAACCGGCGCGGCCGAGCCGGTAGTGCCGGCCCTCCACCGAGCCCTCGACCCCCTGGCCCGCGGCCTCCCGCACGTTGCGGGCCTGGACGGCCGGCGACTCGTGGACGCGAAACGCCAGGGCGACCGGATGGCTGGAACCCCGCTCCAGCGCCGCGGCGATTGTCAGCAGCCGTTCCTCCGGGATGCCCTCCCGCAGGACCCGCAGGGAAACCCCGGGCCGGCCGGTGGTCAGCGTGCCGGTCTTGTCCAGGAGCACGTGGCGCACGGCGGTGAGCTGCTCGAGGGCGGTGGCGCTGATGGGCAGGAGCCCGAGCCGTGCCAGCGCGGTGTTGGCCGCCGCGACCACGGCCGGCGCCGCGAGGGACAGCGCGCAGGGGCACGCCACCACGAGCACGGCAATCGTATTGGCCAGCGCCACCTCGGGCCGGATCATCAGCCAGGCCACGCAGACGATGGCCGCAATGGCCAGCACCGCCACGGAGAAGCCCCGGGCCACGCGCTCGGCCAGCGTGAGCAGCCGGGGCTTCGCCTGGCGCGAGCGTTCCAGCAGCCGCAGCACCGCCGCCAGCTCCGTCTGCTCGCCGGTGGCGGTCACCCGCAGGCGCACGCCGGGCCCGAGATTGATGCTGCCACTGGTCACCAGGGCGCCGGCCGCGCGGCGCACCGGCGCGGCCTCGCCCGTGAGGCAGGACTCGTTGAAGACCGAGTCACCGTCCACGATGATCCCGTCCGCCGCCGCGGGGTCGCCCTGGTTCACGAGGATCTCGTCGCCCGGCTGCAGACTCCCGACGGGGACGAGGCTGGTGCGGCCGGCGGCGAAGCGCAGCGCCTCTGCCGGCAGCAGCCAGGCCAGGGCCTCGGTGACGGTGCCCACTTCGTGCCGGGACATGAGCTCGACGAAGCGGGCCGTGGTCAGGAAGAACAGGAACATGGTGACGGCGTCGTAGTAGACGACACCCGTGGCGGCGAAGGTGTTCCAGATGCTCGCCACCAGCGCCGCGCCGAGGCCGATGCCCACCGGCACGTCCATGGCGGGGCGCCCTGCGCGCAACTGGGCCAGGGCGGCGCGAAAGATGGGCCCGCCCGAGTAGATGACCACCGGGAGCGTGACGAGCAGGCTGCAGTAGCGCAGGAAGCCCACCAGCGCGGGGTCCATGCGGAAGTCTTCGCTGGCATAGAGCGCCAGGGCCAGCATCATGGCCTGCATCATCCCGAAGCCGGCGACCGCGAGCCGCTTCAGCGCGGCCCGGCGGGCCAGCGCACGCTCGCTGGCGGCGCTGGCGCTGCCCGCCACGCTGGCGGTGTAGCCGAGCCTGCGGATCTCGCGGAGGATCCGCTCGATGGCGCTGTCGGACTGGCCGTCGACGTCGACGCGGGCCCTGGCCGTGGCGGCGTCCACCCGGACGCCGGTCAGCCCGGGCAGTGCCCGCAGGGCGTCCTCGATCTGCAGGGCGCAGGCCGCGCAGCCCATGCCGCCGATCTGCAGGTTGACGGTCTCGGTCACGGCACCTGCGGCTCAGGTACCGGGCGTTGCCGCCGGCGGTGGCGCTGTCAGGCGCTCACTGTAGACCTCGGCGTCCGGCCGCAGCACCGTCAGCGCGACCAGCAGGCCGCCGCCGACGAGGGCCAGCAGCGGCAGCGCCACCACGAGCCACATGATCGGCAGCCGGTACCAGCGGGTGGGGTCGGGTTGCCCGGCGGTCATCGGGCCGGCTCCGGGACGAAGAACCGGGTGGTGCGTCCGGCCACCAGGCCGGAATCGTCCGTCGTGCGGACGGCGATCACGACGTCCCGGGGCGCCCGGCTGAGGTCGGCCCGGGCGACGTGGAGCCTGGCCGGCACGGCGCGGACTTCACCGGCGTCGACCGTGACGGCTTCCGCATCCACCTGGAACACGCCGGTGGGCTGGGTCTCGATCACGTAGCGGTGCGCACGGTCGTCCTTGTTCAGGATCCGCAGGCTGTAGACGTTCTCCACGCTGCCGTCCGTCAGCACCCGGTAGAGGGCATTCCGGTCCCGGATGATGTCGAGACCGATCGGCTGGCGCAGGCTGAGCGAGACGACGAAGCCAACGCCGAGCGCCAGCAGCAGGCCACCGTAGACCAGCACCCGGGGCCGCAGGTAGCGGGTCTTCTGGCCCTCGACGCCGCGCTCCGTCACGTAACTGATGAGGCCGGGCTGGTAGTCCATCCTGGCCATGACGTCGTCGCAGGCGTCCACGCAGGCGGCGCAGGCGATGCACTCGTACTGCAGCCCCTTGCGGATGTCGATGCCCGTGGGACAGACCTGGACGCAGATG
>CAZTGY010000150.1:0-6863 GCA_964613445.1 uncultured Chromatiaceae bacterium
AATACCGGTCTGCCACCGAATGCCGGTCGCGGCTGAAGCCGCTCCAACTGCACAGGCAAGCCGCACCACCACGTAGCCGATCGCCAGCGCGAGCATGACCAGCCAGGTTGCAACCACCCCGCTGAAGCGGCCCGGACTCCGGCCCGACGACTGGGTCAGTCCCATCGCGTGCAGCCCGCGGGCGACCAGCAACGCCGCACCCGACCCGTGTACCGCCCAGGCCGGACCCCCGCCCGCCTCGAACAACGCCAGGAGCAACAGGGCGAACGGCACGTACTCCGCGAAGTTGCCGTGGATGCGGATGGCCCGCTCCAGCTCGGTGTTCTGGCCGGTGCCCAGCCCGACCTGGAAGCGAATGCGCCGCTTCGCCACGCGGTAGCTCAGGACGATGTAGAGGATCGCCAGGACGCTGGCGTAAATCGCGGTTATCCGGAGGTTCATGGCTTACTCCTGCCTGAGATGGTCGCGGTACTGCTCGCGCAGCGGAATCTTGTTGATCTTCCCCGTGCCGGTGTGCGGGATCTCCGGCACGAAGACGACGTCGTCCGGCACCCACCAGCTGGCGACCTTGCCGGCCAGGAACGCCAGCAGGTCGTCCCGGGACACGGCCTCGCCGGGCTTCAGCACCACGAGGAGCAGCGGGCGCTCCGACCACTTCGGGTGCGCGACGCCGATCACGGCCGCCTCGGCGACCGCCGGGTGGCCCACCGCGTGGTTCTCCAGCTCGATGGAGCTGATCCACTCCCCGCCCGACTTGATCACGTCCTTGGTGCGGTCGGTGATCTGCATGTAGCCGTCCGGGTCGATGGTGGCCACGTCGCCCGTGTCGAACCAGCCATCCACCGTGTGCACGTCGCTCTTCTCCAGGCCAAAGTAGCCGCTCGCGATGAACGGGCCGCGCACCTGGAGGGAGCCGAAGGTGCGGCCGTCCCGGGGCAACTCGTGACCGTCGTCGCCGACGATGCGCATCTCGACGCCGAACACGCTGCGGCCCTGCTTGGCCTGCAGCGCCCGCGCAGCCTCCAGTGGCAGCTTCTCCCGCCCCGGCTTCGGCGAGTTGAAGGTGCCGAGCGGTGACGTTTCCGTCATGCCCCAGGCGTGGTGGGTCTCGACGCCGTGCCGGTCCCGGAACTCGTCGATGACGGCCTGCGGGCACGCGGCGCCGCCGACGACCGTGCGCTTCAGGCTCGGCAGCCGCACTCCCGTCGCCGCCAGGTGCTGGAGCAACGCCAGCCAGACGGTCGGCACGCCCAGCGCGACGGTCACGCGCTCGCTGTTGATCAGATCGACGAGCGTCGCCGGATCGCCGGCGCCGCGTCCGGGCAGGACCAGCTTGCCCCCGGTCATCGGTACGATGAACGGGATGCCCCAGGCATTGACGTGGAACATGGGCACGACGGGCAGCACGCTGTCCCTGGCCGTCACGCCCATCACGTCGGCGCCGGCCGCCGCCATGGCATGCAGCACGGTGGAGCGATGGCTGTAGAGGACTCCTTTCGGATGGCCCGTGGTGCCGGACGTGTAGCAGAGCGAGTTCGCGGTGCGCTCGTCCAGGTCGGGCCAGTCGAACCCGGGGCGTTCGCCCGCCAGCAGCTGCTCGTAGCACCGGGCCGCCGCCAGCAGGGGCGCCGGGGAGGCCGCGGGCATGTGCCCGGCGCCGGTCATGTACACGACCGTCTTCACCACGGCCAGGTGCGGCGCGAGCTTGGCCAGCAGCGGCGCGAACTCGGGCGCCGCGAACAGCACGGTGGCGCCGGCGTCATTGATGATCCAGGCGATCTGCTCCGGCAGCAGGCGCGGATTGACGGTGTGCAGGATCCGGCCCGAGCACGCCACCGCGTAGAACAGCTCGAGGTGGCGGAAATCATTCCAGGCCAGCGTCGCGACGCGGGCGCCGGCCGGCAGCTGCAGGCGGTCCAGGGCGTTGGCGAGCTGCGCGCTCCGGGCAAAGGCCTCGCCGTAGGTGTAGCGGTGGCGCGGGTGATCCGCCGTGATGGACACCACCTGCTGCTCCGGGTGGTTCAGGCGGGCATGCCGCAGGATGCCGGTGACGGTCAGGGGCACGTCCATCATCAGACCCTGCATGGTCATCCTCCCCGTATGAAGTCCGCGAGCCCGGGCCATTCAGCCGCGCCGATTTCCGGATCGAAGAAGCCGAAGTGCCCGATCTTCCGGCCGGCGGCATTGCGGGCGCCCAGTTCGACGAGCTCCCGCTCCGCATTGGTGAACCAGTCGTGCCAGGCGCGCGTGGCCCGCGGCGGCGCCAGGTTGTCGTCCGCGATGAGGTAGGTCCGCAGGCGGCAGCGCACCTCGTCGTAGTACTGGGGCCGGGGACCGACGGAGTGGCTGCGGATGTACTCCGGGTCCCTGCCCCATTCGGCCCACTGGCGGGCGACGCCGCGGGGAATGTCCTGGCCGAGGCCGAGCAGCGACGACGGGAACGAATCGCCCACACGGGACAGCAACGGGACCGCGGCGTACCAGAGGGCGAAGACCTTCGCCCGCTCGACGCCATCCCAGTGCCGCCAGTACCCGGACTGGGCAGCTACCCCGACGAGGGCGTCGACCCCGGTGATCTCCGGCGCTATGCCCAGGAACTGGCCCCCGACCGAGTGGCCCAGCACGACCACCCGCCGCGGCCCGCGGGTGGCACGCAGCCACCGGAGCACGGCCGGAAAGTCCTTGCGGGCCCAGTCCTCCAGGCGAACCCGGCTGAGGCGATGACGGTCCAGCGCGGAATCGCCCATGCCCCGGTAGTCGTAGGTCAGGACACCGATGCCCTGTGCCGCCAGGTGCCTGGCCAGGTGGCGGTAGAAGCGGCGGCGCACGCCCATCGCCGAGTTGATGAGCAGCCAGTCGTGCGCGCCCTCCGGCGCATACTCGGTTCCGTGCAGCACCGTGCCGTCGCCCGCCCTGATGGGCACGGTGACGCCCATCAGGCTTGCACCACGGCCCCGGCGGCCAGCAGCTCGTCGATCTCGTGGCCCGGGAAGCCCGCCTGCCGGAGCACCTCGCGGCTGTGGGCCCCCGGGGGCGGCGGGGGTTCTGGTGCGGCCGGCGCGGTGGAGCTGAAGCGGGGTGCCGGCGCGTTCTGCACGACGCCGTTCACCGTGATGAACGCCTGCCGGGCCGCGTTGTGGGGGTGCGCGCTGGCCTCGCTGGCGGTCAGCACGGGCGCAACGCAGGCGTCCGTGCCCTCCAGGAGGGCGCACCAGTCGTCGCGGGTCTTCGTGCGGAAGACGGCGGCCAGCTCGGCCTTGAGGGCCGGCCACTCGGGGTTCGCCACGGGATACGCGCCGAGGCCGTGCGGCCCGAAGCGGGCAGGATCGAGGCCAGCCCGCCGGATGAGGTCCTGGTAGAACCGGGGCTCGAGCGCCGCCACGGCCAGGTACTTCCCGTCACGGGTCTCGTAGGTCGCGTAGAAGTGCGCGGCCCCGCTCAGGAAGTGGGTGCCGGTCCGTCCGTCGAAAAGCCCGGCGGCCCGGAAGCCGTGGAACATGGCCATCTGCGCATTCACGCCGTCGAGCATGGCGGCATCCACCACCTGGCCGCGGCCGGAGCGCGCGGCCTCGAGCAAGGCGCTGACCAGGCCGAAGGCCAGCAGCAGGCCGCCGCCGCCGAAGTCGCCGAGCAGGTTGAGCGGCGGCACGGGCGGCTGGCCCGGCAGTCCGAAGGCGTGCAGCGCGCCGGACAGCGCGATGTAGTTCAGGTCGTGGCCGGGCGCAGCCGCCAGCGGGCCGTCCTGGCCCCAGCCCGTCACCCGCCCATAGACCAGCCGGGGATTCCGCTGGAGGCACGCGTCGGGACCTAGCCCCAAGCGCTCAGCGACCCCCGGCCGGAAACCCTCGAAGAGCGCATCGGCCTGCTCGACGAGCCGCAGCAGCGTCGCAACGCCATCCGGGTGCTTCAGGTCGAGGGCAATGCTCCGCCGGTTGCGGCGAAGCGGGTCCAGCGTCGCCCGCGGATCAGGGCCCGGCCGGTCCACGCGGACCACGTCGGCACCCATGTCCCCGAGCAGCATCCCGCAGAAGGGCCCGGGGCCGATGCTGGCCAGCTCGATGACGCGGAGGCCGGCGAGCGGGCCCATCACCCTTTTGACGCGGACTTTCTGGGGTCCAGCCCGATCGACCGGGCGATGATCTCCCGCATCACCTCGGATGAGCCCGCATAGATGCGCGACACGCGCGCATCCCGGTACATGCGGGAGATCCGGTACTCGTCCATGTAGCCAGCCCCGCCGTGCAGCTGCACGCACTCGTCGGTCACGCGCCCCTCGAGCTCGCTGCAGAAGAGCTTGGCGCGGGCGATGTCGGCGGCGCCGAGACGGCCGGCATTGAACTCCATGACACAGTGGTCGACGAACACCTGGGCAATGTCGATCTGCGTGCGCATGTCGGCCATCTTGAAGCGGTTCACCTGGAAGTCGCCCACCGCCTGGCCGAAGATGCGCCGCTCCCGGATGTAGTCCAGCGTCAGGTCGAATGCCACCTGGCTGGCCGCGACGTACTGGGCGGCCGAGATCAGCCGCTCGTCCACCAGGTACTCCATCAGGTAGTAGAAGCCCCGCGCCGGGTCGCCGAGCACGTTGGCCTTCGGCACCCGAACGTTCTCGAAGAACAGCTCCGCCGTGTCCTGGGAGTTCAGGCCCATCTTCTTCAGGTTCCGGCCGCGGGCGAAGCCGGGCATGCCCCGCTCCACGAGGAACAGGCCGAGCTGCCTGCCGGGGCCGGTGCGGGCGGCGACGACGAAGAGGTCGCCGTTGATGCCGTTGGAGATGTAGGTCTTGGCGCCGTTCAGGAGGAAGTGCTCGCCCTGGTCCTCGGCCCGGGTCTTCATCCCGGCCAGGTCGCTGCCGGCGCCAGGCTCGGTCATCGCGATGCCCAGGATCGTCTCGCCGCTGACGCAGCCCGGCAGGAAGCGCTGCTTCTGCTCCCCGGTGCCAAGGCCCTCGATGTAGGGCGCCACCAGCCGGGAGTGCAGCGTGAAGTACAGCCCGCTGTCCCCGTGCCGCAGGTTCTCCTCGATCAGGATCTGCTCGTAGCGGAAGTCCCGGATGCCGGCGCCACCGTACTCCTCGCCAACCTGCATCAGCAGCAGGCCCTGCCCGCCGCCCTTGCGGGAGATCTCCCGGTCCACCTGGCCCTGCTCATGCCAGCGATCCCGGTGGGGCTCGACCTCCTTCTGGAAGAAGCGGCGCACCGAGTCGCGGAACATCTCGTGCTCGGGCTCGAAGATGCGCCGCTCCATGGCTCAGGCCGCCGAGAGGCGCTGACCGGCGGCCGGTGCCGGGTAGAAAGCCTCCCCCTTCGCGGCCCGGTCGCGCAGCGACGCGGGAACCTCGAAGCGGGGCCCGTAGGCCGCCGCCAGCCGGTCGCACTCCGCAACGAACGCCTTCAGGCCGACGGTCTCGATGAAGGACAACGTCCCGCCGGTCCAGGCGGGATAGCCCCAGCCGAGGATCGAGCCGATGTCAGCATCGGCCGGCTCCGTGACGACGCGCTCTTCCAGGCACCGGGCGGTTTCGATGGCCTGCACGTAGAGCAGGCGCTTCTTCACCTCTTCCACGTCGGGCTGCTTTGCCGCCGGCGGATAGATGCCCGCGATGCCGGGCCACAGGAACTTCTTGCCGTCCTTCGGATACTCATAGAAGCCCTTGCCGTACTTCTTGCCCTTCCGGTCCAGCCCCTCCGCGAACTTCAGCGCGACGCCGATGGCGGACGGGCCCGTGTACTTGTCGCCGAGATCCGCCCTGGTCTGCTTGTAGATCTTCGCCGACAGCTCGATGCTGACCTCGTCATGCACGGCCAGCGGCCCGACGGGCATGCCGGCCTGCTTCCCGGCGTTCTCGATCAGCGCCGGCAGGACGCCCTCCTGCAACAGCGCCATGCCCTCGTTCGCATAGGTCATGAACACGCGGCTCGTGTAGAAGCCGCGGCTGTCGTTCACCACGATGGGCGTCTTGCGGATCTGCTGCACGTAGTCGAGGGCGCGGGCGATGGCGTCGTCGGAAGTCTTCTTGCCCAGGATCACCTCCACGAGGGGCATCTTGTCCACGGGGGAGAAGAAATGCAGGCCGATGAAGCTGGCCGGCCGCTTCGACGCCTCGGCGAGGCCGGTAATCGGCAGCGTGGACGTATTGGAGGCGAACACCGCGGTCTCCGGGATCACCGCCTCGGCCTTGCGGGTGACGTCCGCCTTGATGTCCCGGCTCTCGAACACCGCCTCGATCACCAGCTCGCAGCCCTTGAGGTCGGCGTAGTCCGTCGTCGGATGGATACGCGCGAGAATGGCCTCCATCTCGGCCACCGGCGTGCGGCCCTGGTCCACCCGCTTCTGGAGCAGAGCGCGGGAATAGTCCTTCCCCTTGTCGGCGGCCTCGCGGGTCGAGTCGAGCAACACGACGTCCATCCCGGCCCGGGCCGACACGTACGCAATGCCAGCGCCCATCATCCCGGCACCGAGCATCCCGAGGCGCGAGACGCGCGACTTCGGCACGCCAGCCGGCCGGCGGACGAGCTTGTCGGCAGCGCCCTTGTTGATGAACAGGGTGCGGGTCATGTTGCGGTACACGGGATCCAGCAGCAGCCCGGTGAAATGGCGCGCTTCGATCTTCAGCCCGGTGTCGAAGGGCACGAGGCTGCCCTCGTAGACGGCCGACAGGATCGCGATCGGCGCCGGGTAGTTGTGCTGGGTCTTGTCGGCGATCAGCGCCGAGCCCACCGTGAAGGTCTGCTGGGCGCCCGGATGGAGCGCACCGGCTCCGCCGGGCCAGCGGAAGCCCTTCTTGTCCCAGGGCTGCACGGGGTCCGCGGACTCCTTCAGCCAGCGCCGCGCGACGCCAACCACCTCGGCCGTCGGCGCCA
>CAZTGY010000151.1:0-6858 GCA_964613445.1 uncultured Chromatiaceae bacterium
TCAGCCGCGACCGGGATACCCCCCGGCGAGAGACTCGCAGACTCGATTCTCGCCGGGGGGTATCCCGGTCGCGGCTGAAGCCGCTCCTACGACATCTCGCAGACGAGGATCTGGCGGGCGGTGATGGAGCCGATCAGCAGCTTTTTGCCGTACGTGACGGCGACGCTGCCGGCGGAGATCTGGTCGCCCGCGTTCAGGTAGATCTCGTCCACGGCCGGCGGGACGTCGGCGCCCGGCACCACCCGGAGCACCTGGGTGGGGGCCGGCGAGCCGTTGATGAAGTGCTGGATCAGCTTGACGGTATTGGCGTGCCCGGCAACCCACAGGCTGCCGTCGGCCGCGACGTCGATGTTGTCGGGTGAGGTGGGCACGGCGATGCGGGCCTTCCCGGTGACCGACCCGTCCGCGGGATTGCGCTCGAGCACGCGCAGGCGCTGGCCCGAGGTCTCCGAGACATACAGCGTGCTGCCGTCGGCCGACACGTTGATGCCGCCGCCCGAGGCGATGTCGCCGGCGACGACGCGCGCCGTGCTGCCGTCGAAGTACGTGAGGGGCGACGCGCCAATCCCGAACTGCTGCAGGGCCGCTGCCAGCCCGCCGCCCAGCACCTTGTCGTTGGCCACGTAGAACTGCCGCGGGCCGACGGCGGCCATGTCGTTCGGCGAGTTGAAGAGCGGGCTCGAGAAGGTCTCCCGGTGCCTGAACCTGCCCGGCTCGACCTCATCGAACACCTCGACCAGCTCCGGTTCAGTGCCCCGGTTCACGGGATGATTGATCACGAAGAGGCTGCGCCGGCCCGCCGGGTCCACGTACAGGCTGAGGCCGTGGGTCCGCAGGTGGGCCGGCCTGTCCAGCAGGGCGTCCTCGATGGCCAGGGGCTGGCGGTTGAGGTCGAGGCGCATGATGGTGCCCTGGACGTTCGTGCCGTCGCCCTTCACCAGGGACTGGCGGTCCAGGTAGGAGAGGTAGACGAAGCCCCGTTCCCGGTCCACCGTCATGTCCTCGGCGCTGGCATCCAGGGGCAGGGTCTCGCAGGTCCCGGCGAAGTGGGGCTCGATCTTCCGGAAGGCTCCGCCGCGGTTCAGCACGTAGAGGGTGCCTAAGGCTGCCACCAGGACGAGGACCCCGGTGATCTTGAGTAGTGTCTTGATGATGCGCATGGCCGCTCCGGGAAAGTGGGATTGGCGGACCTTAGTTTCAGGGACGGCCGCGGGTCAACAACCGTCGAGCAGGGATCACCAGTCGGATAGGCCTCCTCCGGGCCTTGTTTCCGCGCCGGATACTGCGAGGATGGCGGCGGTCTGTCCGCCCTGAAGGGGCACCCATGTCCACCAACAGCTCCAGCAACACGCCCAGCAGCTCGGCCAGCCTCCCCGAGGAGCAGGGTATCCGCGTCGGGCCCCTGCAGATGCGGGTCGGGGTGACCTACAAGCACGTCCTGACCCTGTTCTTCGTCTCCTATTTCGGCATTGCCATGATGAACTCGGTGGGCATCATGCAGGCCTTCCTGTTCAACGAGATCCTGAAGATCCCGCCCAACGAGCAGGGGTCGCTGACCGGAACCCTGCTCGTGGTGCAGGAACTCGTCATCGTCCTGCTGGTGGGCGTGGCCGGCGCCCTGTCGGACCGGGTGGGGCGGCCGCCGGTCTTCGCCGCGGGATTCCTCCTTCTGGCCCTCGGGTATTGCCTCTATCCGCTGGCCAGCGGCGACCTGGAGGCCATCAAGTGGGAACTGGTGTTCTTCCGGTTGTTCATCGCCTCCGGCGTGGCCTGCATCAACGTCATGCTGTCGTCGGTGGCCAACGATTACCCGGTGGACCGGACCCGGGCCAAGATGATCGCTGGCGTCTTCATCTTCAACGGAGTCGGTATCGCCAGCCTGCCGAGGCTGGTCGGCGGGCTGCCGCAGATGTTCATCGAGATGGGCATCGACCCGGTCTGGGCGGGGCGCTACACCTACTGGGTCCTGTCCGGAACCTGCGTGATGCTGGCCCTCGTGCTGCTGTGGGGCTTGAAGCCTGGCGCGATGACCAAGTCCAGGGAGCGGGAGCCTCTCCTGGCCACGCTCAAAGTGGGGATTGCCGCGGCCCGCATGCCGCGGGTCGCCCTCGGCTACGCGGCGGCCTTCGTGTCCCGCGCCGATCTCGCCGTCGTCAGCCAGTTCCTCACCCTGTGGCTGGTGATGGAAGGCATGGCCCAGGGCATGACCCCTGCCGAGGCCACCGTGAAGGCCACGTTCTTCTACATCATCATCCAGGCATTCGCGCTGCCCTGGGCGGTGATCTTCGGTGTGCTGCTGGACAGGATCGACCGGTTGAAGGGCCTGATGATCGGCATGGGCGTGGCCTTCGTGGGTTACGCCTCGCTGGGCTTGCTGGACAACCCGCTGAGCTGGGAAATGTACATCGCTGCCGCTTTCGTTGGCGCCGGCGAGATGTCGGCCAACATTTCGGCGACCTCGCTGATCGGCAAGGAGGCGCCGGACAAGGGGCGGGGTGCCGTGCTGGGGCTCTTCAGCCTCTCCGGGGCCGTCGGGATCATGGTCGTCGGCCTGATCGGCGGCTGGCTCTTCGACAACTGGAAGCCCGTCGGGCCTTTCCTCTACATGGCCGGTTCCAACGCCTTCATGGTCATGGCCGCTCTGCTGGTCTTCCTCGCGACCCGCAAGGCCGGCGGTGGCGGCGCCGGGAACCCGGCGGCGGCCGGGGCTTGATATCATCCCGCCTTGAATTAACCCATTACCTAGGGACTGCGCCCATGCAGACAACTCGTCGGGACTTGCTGAATTCCTTTGCCACCGTAGGGCCGCTCGGGGCTATGTCCCTGGCCATGCTGCAGGCTGGTCCCGCCTTCGCGGGGGCCCACAAGGGTTCCGGGGAGGAACCGGCCCAGGCCAGCCGCTACGGCAAGGGCCCGGCCCTGGAAGGCCCGTACCTGGACCTGCGCACCGGCAAGGGCAACAAGCTGGCCTACGCCCGCATCCAGGGCGACCTGGACAACTCGAAGCAGAAGTACTTCTGGTTCAAGGGCTACGTTTCCGGCGTGCGCCCCGGCAAGAAGATCGACGACCTCTGCGGCGCCGAGGGCTTCGGCGCCATACGCCTGAACGTGCTGCCCGACGGCTCGATCCAGCGCATGTGCCGCGAGATCATCGTCTACACCGACCCGCGTTCCGGCGAGGTCCTCCAGGAATGGAAGAACCCCTACAGCAACGAGACGGTGAAGGTGGTCCACGTGGACAACGACCCCTTCAACTACATGATCGAGGACTTCTTCCCGGCGCCGCCGTCCTTCGGCGGCCTCAACAAGGAAGCGCCGCCGCCCCGCGTCCCGTTCATCCTGCCCTGGTACCAGCACGGCGACTGGCTCGACATGGAGATCCACATCCACCTGGCCTACCCGAGCGCCCTGCAGCCGGACAAGTGGCCCCGGGAGTCGGCGGGCCCCGTCGCCCAGGTGTCCGAGTTCTTCGCCCACCACGTCAGGGCGGCGGACATGCAGAACGAGAAGCTGACCACGGTGGATTACCGTGGCACCTGGAACCGCACCACGCCCTGGCTGCCCTGGATGCTCAATGGCCAGATGCCGGGCAATTGCCAGTACAGCTGCTTCATGGGTACCGCCACGGACCTGGAGCAGGTGCTGCACCGGCAGGTCCTCGACTACGCGGAGAAGAACTACAGCAAGTACTTCAACGCGCCCACCGAGTACACCGCCGTGCGCAGCCTCTCCAGCCTCGAGCACTACGCGGAACGGGAGAAGCCCCAGCCGGCGAAGCCCTGAGCGTCCGCCCGTAGGAGCGCCTTCAGGCGCGACCCCCTCCCGCTCGAGGCTCGCGGGCTCGATTCTCGCGGCAGGGGGGTCGCGCCTGAAGGCGCTCCTACGGGCGCCCGTCTGCCGCCGGTAGGTGGTCGCTGCGACAATCGCGCATCTGCCGGCCGTTCCCGTCCGCCCGGCGGTCCCCCACAATATCGCCTGAAATAGAAGGGGCTTCCTGCGCATGTCCGGCAAGTTTGGCGATCGTCTGATGTACATCGGCGGGCACTTCGTGCCCGGCCATACGGGTCAGTGGATCGAGTCCGTCAACCCGGGCACGGAGGAGGTGCACGGGCGCGTGCCCGTTGGCACCGTCGAGGACGTGCACAAGGCGGTGCTGGCCGCGGAGGCGGCCCAGCCGGGCTGGGCGGAAACCACCATCTGGGAGCGGCGGGACCTGCTGCGCAGGCTCGGGGCCGCGATGAAGGCCCGGGCGCCGGAAATACTGCCGATGGAGGCCGCCGACACCGGCAACACGATTGGCAGCCTCGGCCGGGACGTGGAGGTCGCGGCCAACTACCTCGACCTGTTCTCGGGCTACGGCACGGAGATGAAGGGCGACAGCGTGCCGGCCTCGAAGGACGGCATCCACTTCTCCATCCGGGAGCCCTACGGCGTGGTTGCGCGGATCGTGCCCTTCAACCACCCGTTCCTCTTCGCCGCCGCGCACCTGGCGGCGCCGCTGATGGCCGGCAACGCCGTGATCGTCAAGACGCCGGAGACGAGTCCGCTGACCGGCACGCTGATGGGCGAGATCTGCCGGGACATCCTCCCGCCCGGCGTGGTGAACATCGTGCACGGTCCCGGCCTGCCCACGGGCGATGCGCTGGTGCGCCACCCCAGGATCTGGCGCATCGGCTTCACGGGCTCGGTGCAGACCGGACTGGCCATCCAGCGTTCCGCGGCCGAGGTGGCCGTGAAGCACATTTCCCTCGAGCTGGGCGGCAAGAATCCGATGATCGTCTGCGCCGATGCGGATCCCGCCACCGTGGCGAAGGCGGCCGTCGCCGGCATGAACTTCGCCTGGGCGGGCCAGTCCTGCGGCTCGAACAGCCGCCTGCTGGTCCACGAATCCCTCTACGACGAGGTCGTCGCGCGGGTCGTGGAGCAGGTGTCGGCCATCAGGGTCGGCGACGCCCTCGATCCCGCGTCGCAGATGGGTCCCGTGAATTCGGCGGCCCATTACCGGCGCGTGCTGTCCTTCGTCGAATCCGCCCGCCAGGATGGGGCGAAGCTACTCACGGGCGGGGAGCGCCCGGCGGGTGAGGCATTTCGCCGCGGCTACTGGCTGCGCCCCACCGTGTATGGTGACGTGACGATGAGCATGCGGGTGGCGCGCGAGGAGATCTTCGGGCCCATCCTCTCCATCCTGAAGTGGAAGACCCAGGAAGAGGCGATCGCGATGGCAAACGCCACTGAATACGGCCTGGCTTCCGGCGTCTGGACCCACGACCTGAAGGTGGCGATGACTTTCGCCCGCAGGCTGCAGTCCGGCTTCGTCTGGATCAACACCACGGCCCGGCATTTCGTCGGCACGCCGTTCGGGGGGTGGAAGAACAGCGGCCTCGGGCGCGAGGAGTGCCTGGAGGAGTTGCTGAGCTACACCCACAACAAGGCGATCCATGTCTTCACCTGAATCCACCGCGTCTCCGGTCACGGGCACTGCCATCGCCCGGAAGTTCCTGTTCGTCGAGCTGGCCGAGGGCATCAGCCGCACCAACTTCGGCACGCTGCTGTTTGGCGCCTTCACGGCCATCGGCCTGCTGGCCTTCATCGGCGTCGGCACGCCCTACGTGCTCAACGTCTACCTGAAGATCCCGGCCGGCGAGCAGGGCCAGATTTCAGGCGACCTGGCGGCCTGGACCGAGGTCGCCCTGCTGCTGGTCTTCGCGCCCGCCGGCATCCTGGCGGATCGCATCGGGCGGCGGCAGGTGTTCGCCGTGGGCTTCGTGTTCATGGCGATTGCCTATGCCCTGTATCCCTTTGCCGATTCGGTGACGGAGCTGACCGGCTACCGGGTCATCTACGCGCTCGGCATCGGGCTCGCCACGGCCATGCTGCAGACGGTCGTGGCGGACTACCCGGCCAACGTGTCCCGGGGCAAGGCCACGGCGCTCGTCGGCACCCTCAACGGGCTCGGCGTCATCGTCCTCACCATCGGCCTCGGCGGCCTGATGAGGACGTTCGTCCAGCGGGGCTCCACCCCCGAGATGGCGGGCTACATCACCCACTTCATCGTGGCGGGACTGTGTTTCGTCTCGGCCATCGTGGTGGCGACCGGGCTGAAGAAGGGCACCGGCGTCAACCGGGAGGAGCGACTGCCGCTTCGGCAGCTCGTCACCAGCGGCTTCGCGGCGGCCCGGAATCCGCGCATCGCCCTGGCCTACGCCTGCGCCTTCATCGCCCGGGGTGACCTGGTGGTGATCGGCACCTTCGTCAATCTGTGGGGCACCAACGCGGGCATGGCCGCGGGCATGGACCCGGCGGCGGCCTCGGCGCAGGGGCGCCTGCTCTTCGCCGCGGCCACCGGTGCCGGCCTCCTCTGGCTGCCGATCATGGGCTACATGCTGGACAAGGTTAACCGGGTGACCGGCACGATCATCTGCATGACGCTGGCGGCGCTGGGCTTCCTGTTCACCGACCTGGTGGATGACCCGCTGGACAAGAAGTCCCTGATCTTCTTCGTCCTGCTCGGCATCGGCCAGATCAGCGCCTTCGTCGGCGCCGCCACGCTGATCGGCCAGGAAGCGCCCAAGGAGTCCCGGGGCGCCGTGGTCGGCCTGTTCAACATGTCAGGCGCGATCGGCATCCTCTTCTGCACTGCCGTCGGCGGCCGGCTCTACGACGCCATTGGCCCCCACGCGGTGTTCGAGATGGTCGGCGGGATCACCGTCATCGTGGTGATCTATGCGATCTGGGTGCGCTGGAAGGCGCCCGGGCCGATGACCAGCGGCGGCGGCTTCATGGGCGCCGCGCACTAAAGCGTAGGAGCGCCTTCAGGCGCGACTCCCCCTTCTCCCGCTCGAGACTCGCGGACTCGAT
>CAZTGY010000152.1:0-6853 GCA_964613445.1 uncultured Chromatiaceae bacterium
AGCTGCCGCCGGCAGCCTGGCTCCGGCTGGCAACGGTGAATCCGGCGCTTGCCAACGACGCAACCAGTCTCTCAGAATGACCGCATCCGAATGAGCAAGCCAGGCACCAGAACGACGATGCAGATCACGGTGGAGACCATGTATCTGCCGGATCAGTCCGAACCCGATGGCGAGCGCTACGTGTTTGCCTACACCGTCACGATCCGCAATACGGGTGTCCTGCCCGCGCGCCTGGTCAACCGCCACTGGATCATCACGGACGCCAATGGCAAGGTGCAGGAAGTCCAGGGTGAGGGGGTCGTTGGCGAGCAGCCGCACATCCTCCCGGGCCAGCAGCATCGCTACTCCAGCGGGGCGGTCATCGAGACTCCGGTGGGCACGATGGAGGGCAGCTACGGCATGCGAACCGATGACGGCGCCCAGTTCCGCGCGGAGATCCCGCGCTTCCGGCTCGCGGTGCCCGGCGTCCTCCACTAAGCCCCGGGATGTAGTCCCAGCGCATGGCGATCTACGCCATCGGTGACGTGCAGGGCTGCTGCGACCAGCTGGAACGGCTGATCGCCAGCCTGCGGATCGAGCCTGGCAGGGACGAACTCTGGTTCGTCGGCGACCTCGTGAACCGGGGCCCCCGCTCCCTCGACACGCTACGGCTGGTGCGCTCGCTCGGCAACCAGGCCATCGTGGTCCTCGGCAACCACGACATCCACCTCATCGCGCTTGCCTTCGGCAATCGGGCCCGCGCGAAGGACCGGGAACTGGCCGACGTGCTCGATGCCCCGGACGCCAGCGAACTGGTGGACTGGCTCCGCCACCGGCCGCTCGCCCACTACCGGCCGGAACTCAATACGCTGATGGTCCACGCGGGAGTGCCCCCGCAGTGGGACCCGCTGCTGACGGTCAAGCTGGCGCGGGAAGTCGAACAGGCGCTCCGCGGGCGCCACTGCGCCGAGTACATCCGGGACCTCTACGGCGAGGAGCCGGACCGGTGGTCGCCGGGGCTGACGGGCCAGGACCGTCTCCGGTTCATCACCAATTGCCTCACGCGCATGCGCTACTGCGAGACGGACGGCACCCTGGACCTCAAGGAGACCGGCCCGCCGGGGTCCCAGCCGGGGCACCTCCGTCCCTGGTTCGACCTGGACGGACGGCAGACGGCCATCGTGCGCGTTGTCTTCGGCCACTGGGCGTCTCTGGGCCTGCTGCAGCGGGATAACCTGCTCGGCCTGGACACCGGGTGCGTGTGGGGCCGGAAGCTGACCGCCGTGCGCCTCGACGGACCGGCCAGGACCTTCAGCGTCCCCTGCCAGAAGGTACCGGACACTTAGTTATTGCTATTCTGGGCGGATGAAGTCCTCCCTCCTGGCCCTGGCCGCATCATTCGTGCTCGTTTCCGGCTGTGGCGGCACTGCTCCGCCACCGATGCCGCCGCCGCAGGTCACGGTGGCCACGCCCTTGGTCCGCAAGATCACCGACTGGGACGAGTACACCGGGAGGCTGGCGGCGGTGGAATCCGTCGAGATACGGGCCCGGGTCAGTGGCTATCTCGAGTCCGTGCATTTCCAGGATGGCGCGCTGGTAAAGCGCGGCGACCTGCTGTTCGTCATCGACCCGCGCCCCTACCAGGCCGCGCTCGACGAGGCCCGTGCCGAGTACAGCCGGGCACGAGTGCAACAGGGAGCAGTGGCCAGGGATCTCGACCGGGGGCAACAGCTGTTTGCCTCGCGGGTCATCTCGGACAGGGATCTGGACGCCCTGACGAGCCAGAAGCGGGCAGCCGACGCCAGCCTCAAGGCCGCGGAGGCGGCGGAGAAGGCCGCCGCCCTGGACCTCGCGTTCACCCGCATCAAGGCGCCCATCAGCGGGCGCATCGGCCGCAAGCTGGTGACGCCGGGCAATCTCGTCACCGGCGAGGGCAACGACACCACCTTGCTGACCACGCTGGTGTCGGTGGATCCGATCCACGTCTACTTCACGGCCGATGAGCGGGCCTTTCTGCGCTATACGCGCCTCGACGAGCAGGGCGTCCGTCCCAGCTCCCGCACCGTGGCAAACCCCGTGCGGCTGCAGCTCGCCGACGAGCAGGGCTTTCCCCACCTGGGCGTCATGGACTTCGTCGACAACCGGGTGGACGAGGCCACGGGGACCATGCAGGGACGGGCCATCTTTGCCAATCCCCGGGGTGACCTTACGCCCGGCCTCTTCGGCCGGATCCAGCTCCTCGGCGAGGGACCCTACGAGGCGCTCATCCTGCCCGACCAGGCGATCGCCACGGACCAGGCGCAGAGGCTGGCCTACGTGGTCGACGCAGAGAACAAGGTCGCGCCCCGGCCCGTCACCCTCGGCCGCTCGCTCGGCGAGCTGCGCGTGATCCGGAGCGGCCTGAAGCCCACCGATCGGGTGGTCATCAATGGCATCCAGAAAGTCCGGCCCGGCGCGACGGTGACTCCCGTTGAGGGGCAGATCCCGGAGCCCGCCGACGGTACTGCAGCCGCCGTCAGCAAATGACCTTCAGCCATTTCTTCATCGACCGGCCGAGGTTCGCCTCGGTCGTCTCGATCCTGACCACGATCATCGGGGCGATCTCCTATTTCGGCCTGCCGGTAACCCAGTACCCCGACGTGGTGCCGCCGACGATCCTCGTTACTGCAAGCTATCCCGGCGCCACCCCGGAGGTCATTGCCGAGACCGTCGCGGCGCCCCTGGAGCAGGAGATCAACGGCGTCGAGGGCATGCTCTACCTCACGTCCTCATCCACGAGCGACGGCGTGATGACCCTGACCATCACGTTCGCGATCGGCACGAATCTCGATGCCGCCCAGGTTCTGGTGCAGAACCGGGTGGCGATCGCCGAGCCCCGGCTGCCCGAGGAAGTGCGGCGCATCGGCGTCGTGACGGTCAAGAGCTCGCCCGACCTGATGATCGTCGTGCACCTGGAATCGCCCGACGACAGCCTCGACCAGCTCTACATCTCCAACTACGCGCTGCTACGGATCAAGGACGTGCTGGCCCGGATCGACGGCGTCGGCACGATCAACGTGGTGGGCGCCCGCGAGTACAGCATGCGGGTCTGGCTCGATCCGGACCGCATGGCGGGATTGAATATCACGGCGAGTGACGTGGTCGAGGCCCTCCGCGCCCAGAACGTGCAGGTGGCTGGCGGTTCACTTGGACTACCGCCCTCGCCCGCCAGCAATTCCTTCCAGGTCACGATCAGCAGCCAGGGCAGGCTGGTGGACGCGGAGCAGTTCGGCCAGGTGATCGTGAAGACCGGCGACGACGGCAGGCTCACGCGAGTGGCGGACATTGCCCGGGTGGAGCTCGGCGCGCGCGAGTACCTGACCAACAGCCTGCTCGACGGCCGGCCGGCCGTGGCGCTGGTAATGTTCCAGCGGCCCGGCAGCAACGCGCTGGAAACGGCCGCGACCGTGAAGCGCACGATGAAGGAGCTGGCCCCCGACTTCCCGAAGGGCCTTGCGTACCGGATCGTCTACAACCCGACCGAGTTCATCGCCCAGTCGATCGAGGCGGTGTACACGACTCTCTTCGAGGCGACCGCGCTGGTCATCATCGTCATACTCCTGTTCCTCCAGAACTGGCGCGCGGCCATCATTCCCGTGATCGCCATCCCCGTTTCGCTGATTGGCACCTTCGGGGTAATGGCGGCCCTAGACTTCTCGCTCAACAACCTGACGCTGTTCGGCCTGGTCCTGGCGATCGGCATCGTCGTCGACGACGCGATCGTCGTCGTCGAGAACATCGAGCGAAACCTGGAGAAGGGCCTGACCGCACGCGAGGCATCCCGCCAGACGATGACGGAAGTGGGCACCGCCCTGGTCTCCATCGCGCTCGTGCTGGTTGCAGTATTCCTCCCCACGGCCTTTCTTGGTGGCATCACGGGCGAGTTCTTCCGGCAGCTTGCGGTGACGATAGCCACGGCCACCGTCATTTCCGCCCTGAATTCACTCACGCTGAGCCCGGCGCTGGGGGCAATCCTGTTGCGGCGCCATGATGCTCCGCCGGATGCGCTGGACCGCCGGGTCGAGGGCCTGCTCGGCGGCCTGTTCCGCGCCTTCAACCGGGGATTCGATTCCCTCCGGGATGCCTACGGCCGCGCCGTGTGCCGGACCGTGCGCAGGCCGGGACTGTCCCTCGCGGCGTTCGCAGTGATGCTGGTCCTGACGGGGATTGGCTTCGTCGTGGTCCCGACCGGCTTCATTCCCCAGCAGGACCAGGGCTACCTGATCACCATCGTCGAACTGCCGAAGGGGTCGTCCCTCGAGCGCACGACCGAGGTGGTCCAGCGAGCGACCCGGATCGCGCTGAAGACTCCCGGCGTGGAACGGGTAGTCGCCTTCGCCGGCCTGTCGGTCGTGACCAACTCCAATGCCAGTCACTCCGGAACGGTCTTCACCGGGCTCACGGACTTCGCCGACCGCCGACGGGGAGAGTCCGGTCCCGAGATCGCGGCGAAGCTCAACGCGGCCTTCAGCGAGATCCAGGAAGCAAGCCTGTTCGTGGTTGCGCCGCCGCCCGTGCGCGGCATCGGCAGCGGCGGCGACTTCAGGCTGATGGTCCAGGACCGGAGTGGCCAGGGCCTGAAGGCCCTCGAGGCGGCCGCGTGGGACCTCGTCGGGGCGCTGGCCCGGTCCGGCGAGGTGGCGCGCCCCTTCAGCACCTTCACGACGTCGGCACCCCGGTATCAGCTCGACATCGACCGGACGAAGGCCGAGATGATGGACGTGCCGGTCGGGAACGTGTTCGAGACGCTGCAGGTCTACCTGGGCTCGTCCTACGTCAATGACTTCACCCTGTTCGGACGCAATTACCGCGTCACGGCCCAGGCAGACGCCCAATACCGCCTGGCCCCGGAGGACATCGGCCGCCTCCGGACCCGCAATGCCAGCGGCGAGATGGTGCCACTCGGCTCCATCGTGGCAGTGCGGCCGTCCTCCGGCCCGGACAGGGTCGTTCGCCATAACCTCTACCCCGCCGCCGAGGTGCAGGTGGGGACGCTGCCCGGCCGGAGCACGGGCCAGACCATCGAGACGACGGCGCGCCTTGCCGCGCAGACCCTGCCGCCCGGCATCGGCTACCAGTGGACCGAGCTGGCCTACCAGCAGACGCAGGCCGCGGGCCTGGGCCTGCTGGTCTTCCCGCTCAGCGTCCTCTTCGTGTTCCTGGTGCTGACCGCGCAGTACGAGAGCTGGTCGCTCCCGCTGGCAATCGTGCTGATCGTGCCCCTGTGCCTGCTGTTCGCGATCACGGCGCTCCTGCTCCGCGGCCTCGACATCAACATCCTGGCGCAGGTTGGCTTCGTGGTCCTGATTGGCCTGGCCAGCAAGAACGCGATCCTGATCGTCGAGTTCGCCCGCGCGCAGGAGGATCAGGGCAAGGACAGGTTCACCGCCGCCACGGACGCCGCCCAGCTCCGGCTCAGGCCGATCCTCATGACCTCCCTGGCCTTCATTGCCGGCGTGCTGCCACTGATGTTCGCCTCGGGCGCCGGGGCCGAGATGCGCCAGGTGCTGGGCACGGTGGTGTTCGGCGGGATGCTGGGCGTGACGGTGATCGGCCTGTTCCTGACTCCCGTGTTCTACACCGTGATCAGGGGCTGGGTGGCCAGTCGCGCCTGAAGTCGCGCCTGAAGGCGCTCCTACACCGCGACGGCCGCGCGGATGTGCGGGTGGGACTGGTAACCGACGACCTCGATGTCCTCGAAGGCGTAGTCGAAGAGCGAGGGCGGCCGGCGCCTCAAGGCAAGCGTCGGCAGCGGCAGTGGCGTACGCTGCAGCTGCTCTTCCGCCTGCTCCAGGTGATTGAGATACAGGTGGCAGTCCCCACCGGTCCAGATGAAGTCACCGGGCTCGAGGCCGGTCTGGGCCGCGACGAGATGCGTCAGCAGCGCGTATGACGCGATGTTGAACGGGACCCCGATGAAGATGTCCGCGCTGCGCTGATACAGCTGGCAGGACAGCCGGCCATCCGCCACCCAGAACTGGAACAGGGCGTGGCACGGGGCCAGGGCCATCTTGGGAATCTCCGCCACGTTCCAGGCACTGACGATGATGCGGCGCGAGTCCGGGTCACTGCGGATCAGGTCGAGTGCCTGGCGGATCTGGTCGATGTGGGTGCCATCCGGCGCCGGCCACGAACGCCACTGGGCGCCGTAGACGGGGCCCAGGTCGCCGTTGGCGTCGGCCCACTCGTCCCAGATGCTGACGCCGTTGTCCCGGAGATAGGCGATGTTGGTCTCGCCCCGCAGGAACCAGAGCAGCTCGTGGATGATGGACCGGAGGTGCAGCTTCTTGGTGGTGACCATCGGGAAACCTGCCGCCAGGTCGAAGCGCATCTGGTAACCGAAGACCGACAGGGTGCCGGTGCCGGTCCGGTCGGCCTTGCGGGTGCCCGTGTCCCGCACGTGGCGCAACAGGTCGAGGTACTGGCGCATGCGACCTCAGCCCCGGGCCGCGACCGTCGCCGGCTGGCTACGGTGGGCCAGCCACCACAGGATGCCGCCAAAT
This sequence comes from uncultured Chromatiaceae bacterium, assembly GCA_964613445.1. Classification (GTDB taxonomy): domain Bacteria; phylum Pseudomonadota; class Gammaproteobacteria; order Steroidobacterales; genus SHZI01. Next base: position 6,522 of record CAZTGY010000152.1, read on the forward strand.
ACGAGCATCGGGAGCGTCAGCAGCTGCCCCATGGTGAGCCAGCCGAAGGCCAGGTAGCCGATGTGCGCGTCGGGCAGGCGGACGAATTCCACGCCGAAGCGGAACAGGCCATAGCCGAGCAGGAACAGTGCCGAGACGGACATCACCGGCCGCGGCCGGGAGGAATAGAGCCAAAGGATCAGGAACAGCGCCAGGCCCTCGAGGCCGGCCTCGTAGAGCTGGGACGGATGCCGCGCTTCGCCGTCCACGATGAAGGCCCAGGGCACCTGCGTGGGTGCCCCCCACAACTCCCCATTGATGAAGTTGCCGATGCGCCCGGCACCGAGCCCGAT
>CAZTGY010000153.1:0-3478 GCA_964613445.1 uncultured Chromatiaceae bacterium
CTACCGGCGCGACCCCCCCCGGCGCGAATCGGGCCCGCGAGACTCGAGCCGGGGCAGGTCGCGCCTGAAGGCGCTCCTACGGTGGCGAGCGCGGCAGGCCGACGGCGTGCAGGATGAAGTCGGCGATCCCGGGCACATCGTCCCGCGGCAGGACCGGCAGCGCTTCGCCCGGCAACGGCACGTCGCTGACGATCGCGAGGACGCCGGTGGCGCTGCCCGCGATGGCCGCGGCCGGCGCGGCGGACCGGCGCAGTTCGAGCCGCGGGTGAACGCCGGACTTCCAGCCCTCGACCAGCACGAGGTCCATGCCGGTCATCCGGCCGGCGAGCTCGTCGAGGGAGGGCCCGGGCGAGCCGGCGAGTTCCTGGATGTGGGCCACGCGCCGTGCGGAGGCGACGATCACCTCGGTGGCGCCGGCGGCGCGATGCAGGTGGCTGTCCTTGCCGGGATGGTCGATGTCGAAGTCGTGGTGGGCGTGCTTGACGGTGCCTACGCGCCAGCCGCGGCCGACGAGCTCGCGAACGAGGCCGACGATGAGCGTCGTCTTGCCGGCGTTCTTGAATCCCGCGATGCCGAAGAGCCGCGGCGGCGCGCCTGGCCGCCGCGGCGCTGCCTTGCTCAGGCCTTCTTCGCCCAGACGCTGCACCAGCCGTTGCTGGCGACGAGCTTGCCGGGGAAGATCGCGCACGGGCGATGGGCGTCGCCCTCCTTGCCCTGGATCTGGGAGCAGTTGGCGCAGTGCTGGTCCGGGGTGAAGCGCGCGGCCAGCGGGTTCTTGCGATCGACCTTGGTGGCGTCTTCCACGTACAGCAGGGCCTTGGCCGACGGATCGTTGACGTCGAGCTTCGGGAGCGCGGCCGGAGCTGCCGCCTGGGCCGACGCGGTGTTCACGGCGGCCTCCAGCAGCACGGCGCCGGCCGGCACGGCAAGCGCCACCTGGGCGAGAAAACGGCGCCGGCTTGTTTCGGTCTTGTTCACGGGCAATTCCTTCTGTCGGTGATGACTGGCGGCCGGATCCACGGGCGTCCGGGCGCGCGAAATTCTAGCAACGCAGCGGGTGAATCGCACCTGAAGGACCGCGCCGGCGCATCCGCCGGGTCAACGCAGCACGAACTGGAAGGTGCGGCAGGCCGTGGACCGGACGGGTTGCCGGCCGACTTTCGCGGGCGTGAAGCGCGCCGAACTGATGGCATCGACCGCGGGCTGGTTGAACACGCTGTCGGTGGACGCACGCACCGCGGGCGACAGCACCCTGCCGCGCTCGTCCACGGTGAAGCACACCTTGACGCGCCCCTCCTGCCGGGCGGCACGGGCGGCGCGGGGATAGACCGGCGGGGGCAGGTGCACCGTGCGGGGCTCGGAGAGGTTGCCCGGCAGCGCGGGCTCGTCGGCGGGTGGCGCGTCCGTGGCCGGCGGCTCGGCGACCCGCCCGACCAGGATGTCCCCGGAGGCCTGGGCCCGGAGCATCGCCGGCAGCAGGGAACCGAGGAGTGCCGCGACCAGCAGCAGCACGCTGATCCACCCTCGGCCCGGCGCGGGCTGTCGCCACGAAACCATGCGTACCCCCGGCGCGAGTATAGCGACGACGGTTACAAAAAGTTACAAAGCAGATGCGGCAGGCCCGGTCCTTTGGACGGGGGGGCGGAGTATCGTTTCCCCTTGAATCAAAGGACTTTGCATGCGCTTCGTCGAATCACTGACCCGTCGCCCCTGGATCATCGCCGTCGGCCTCGCCCTCGCCGTCACGCTGTGGCTGGCCTCCGGATTCCCGGGCGGCGAAGCGCCCTCCGGGGCTGACGCCCCCGCACCGGCGGCGACCGCGGCCAGCACCGCCCGGGTCCAGACCCGGGCACAACAGGCCGAGCCGGTGACGCGCACCATCAGCGTCTACGGCCGGACCGCACCCGCACGCTCCGTGGAGATCAAGGCCGAGACGAGCGGCCGGGTCACCGCGCTCGGGATCGCCCGGGGCGAACCGGCGACGGCGGGCCAGCCGCTGGTCAAGCTCGACCTTCGCGACCGCCAGGCGCGCCTCGAGCAGGCGCGGGCCAGCGTCAGCGAGCACCAGTCCGCCTGGGAGGGCCAGCAGGAGCTGAAGCCCCAGGGCTACATCTCCGACACCCAGCTGGCCGAGACCCGGGCCAAGCTCGAGGCCGCCCGCGCGGAACTCGTCCGGGCCGAGCTCGACCTCGAGTACATGAACGTGCGCGCGCCCTTCGATGGCGCCGTGCAGGAACGGGCCGTCGAGGTCGGTGACTACGTCCGTGCCGGTGACCCGGTGGCCACCTTCGTGGACAACCGGTCGCTGATCGTGACCGGCAGCATCGCCGAGCAGGACGCCGGCTTCGTCCGGGTGGGCAGCACCGCCACCGCGGTCCTCGTGACGGGCCAGGAGGCCAAGGGCCGCATCCGTTACCTGGCGCCCGTCGCCGACGAATCAACCCGCACCTTCACCGTGGAGCTCGAGATTCCCAATCCGGACGGCAAGCTGCCGGCGGGCGTCACGGCGGAGATGCGCATCCCCGGCGGCGAGGTGCTGGCCTACCGGGTCGCGCCCTCACTGCTGACGCTCGATGCCAATGGCGACCTCGGCATCAAGACGGTGGATGCCGCGAACCAGGTGGTCTTCCACAAGGTGGAGATCGCCCACTCGGAGGCCAACGGGGTCTGGGTCACCGGCCTGCCCGGCACGGCCAACATCATCGTCGTGGGCCAGGGCTACGTTTCGGCGGGCCAGCCCGTGCTGGCCGTCGCGGCCCAGCCCGAGACGGCGCTGGCGGCAGGCCGTGCCGGCGGCAAGGCGACGGACGCGGGCCGTTGAATGCCCTGATCGACCTCTGCGTCAGCCGCAGCCGCGCGGTGCTGGTGGCGCTCGCGGTGCTGCTCTTCGCCGGCGGGGCCGCCTATCGCGGCCTGCCCAAGGAAGCCCAGCCCGACGTGGACTTCCCCTTCATCAGCGTGGAGGTCCTGCTGGACGGCGTGGCGGCGGAGGATGCCGAGCGGCTCCTGGTGCGCCCGCTGGAGCAGCAGCTGCGCAACATCGAGGGCATCAAGGAGATGATCGCGTCGGCCACCGAGAACCGCGCGTCCATCACCCTGGAGTTCGGCCCGGAAGTCGACGTGGACCAGGCCCTGACCGACGTGCGGGAGCGCGTGGACCAGGCCAAGGCCGAGCTGCCCGAGGACGCCCGCGAGCCCACGGTCAACGAGGTCAAGTTCTCGCGCTTCGACCCCATGCTGGTGATCAACCTCGGCGGCAACCTGCCCGAGCGCACCATGAATGCCATCGCCACGGACCTGCAGGACCGCCTGCAGGGCATCGACGGCGTGCTCGAGGTGAACATGGTCGGGATCCGCCAGGAGATCCTGGAGATCGTCGTCAACCCCCTCAACCTGGAGAGCTACGGCCTCTCCCCCGCCGACGTGCTGAACTTCGTCCAGCGCAACAACCGGCTGGTCGCCGCCGGCTCCCTCCAGT
>CAZTGY010000153.1:3488-6830 GCA_964613445.1 uncultured Chromatiaceae bacterium
CGCTTTGCGGTCAAGGTACCCGGCGTCATCGAGTCGCCGGAAGACGTGCTGGACCTGCCCATGAAGGTGGATGGCGAGCGCGTCGTGCGCTTCCGGGACATCGCCGAGGTCCGCCGCACGTTCAAGGACCCGGAGAGCTACGCCCGCCTGAACGGCGAGCCCGCCGTCGGCATCCGCGTCGTCCAGCGCAACGGCTCGAACATCCTGAACGTCGTCGCCGCGGTCAAGGTGGTGGTGGCCGAGGCGCAGGCGAACTGGCCCGACGGCATTACCCTGACCTACAGCCGGGACAAGTCGGTCCGCGTGCAGGAGGACATCAACCAGCTCGTCAACGACGTGGTGGTCGCCGTGCTGCTCGTGGTGATCTGCCTGATCGGCATCCTGGGCCTGCAGAATGCCCTGCTCGCCGGGATCTCCATCCCGGGCTCCTTCGCCGCGGCCTTCATCCTGCTGTCCCTGACCGGCATGACGATGAACCTGGTCGTGTTCTTCGGCCTGATCATGTCGGTGGGCCTGGTCGTGGACGGCGCCATCGTGGTCGTCGAGCTCGCGGACCGGCGCATGGCCGAGGGCCTCGACCGCCGGGTGGCCTACGCCGAGGCCGCCAAGCGGATGGCCTGGCCGATCTTCGCGTCGATCGCCGCCACCATCGTGGCCTTCCTGCCCCTGGTCTTCTGGCCGGGAATCATCGGCAGCTTCCTCCGCTACATGCCGATCGTGCTGATCTACACGCTGTCGGCGTCGCTGGTCATCGCCATGTTCGTCGTGCCGGCGCTCGGCTCGATCTTCGGCCGCAGCGGGCACATCAGTCCGGAGGCCCGGCAGCAGCTGATGCTTGCCGAGACCGGCGACCTCGGCGGGATCCGCGGCGCGACGGGCCAGTACCTGCGCGTGGTGGCCGCGGCCATCGACCGGCCCTGGCTCACGGCCGGCGGCGTCACCGGGCTGCTGCTGGCGGTATTCGTGGCCTACGCCGCCCTCGGCCGCGGCGTGACGCTGTTCCCCAACGTGGATCCGGAACAGGGCAGCGTGGATATCCGGGCCCGCGGCGACCTGTCCACCCAGGAGAAGGACCGCCTGGTCCGGACCGTCGAGGAGCGCGTGTACGGCGTCGATGGCATCAAGCACGTCTACGTGACCTCGGGAGCCGGCGCCAAGGGCTCGTCCCCGGACCAGATCGGCGCCATCAGCCTGAACTTCGACAGCTGGCGGAAGCGCCGCCCCGCGAGCGAGATCATTGCCGAGATCCGCGCGCGCACGGCGGACATCGCCGGGATCGTCATCGAGCCCCGCCTCCCCCAGGACGGGCCCATCCAGGGCAAGCCGCTGAACATCGAGGCCTCCGGGCAGTCGCTCGACGCCCTGCGGGACGCCGTCGACAAGCTGCGGGCCTACGTCGCGACGATCCCCGGCGTGATCAACGCCGAGGACACGCGGCCGCTGCCGGGGATCGAGTGGCGCATGGAAGTCGATCGCGCCCAGGCCGCCAAGTTCGGCGCCGACGTGTCGCAGGTCGGGAGCATCATCCAGCTCGTCACCAACGGCATCAAGCTCGGCACCTACCGGCCGGACGATTCCGACGACGAACTCGACATCCGCGTCCGGTTCCCGTCCGACGACCGCAGCCTGGACAAGCTGGCCGCCCTGCGCATCCCCACCAAGTCCGGCAACGTGCCCATGGGCAGCTTCGTCACGCGCGAGCCTGCGGAGGCGACGCGGACCATCATGCGCACCGACATGCGCCGCACGATGCTCGTGCAGGCGGACCTGGAGAAGGGCGTGCTGATCGAGCCGGTGCTGGACCAGGTGCGGGCCGCCCTGCCCTCCCTGGACCTGGATCCCTCCGTGCAGCTGCGCTTCAAGGGCGGCGCGAAGGACCAGCAGGAGACGGCGAGCTTCCTCGGCAAGGCCTTCCTCGTCGGGCTCGGCCTGATCGCGCTGATCCTGGTGGCGGAGTTCAACAGCCTGTTCCAGCCGCTGCTGGTGCTGACCGCCGTCGTGTTCTCCACGGGCGGCGTGCTGCTGGGCCTGCTGGTGACCGGCCGGCCCTTCAGCCTGGTGAACTGCGGCATCGGCACCATCGCGCTGGCGGGCATCATCGTGAACAACAACATCGTGCTCATCGACACCTACAACAAGCTCCGGGAGGCCGGCATGGCCGCCCGGGAGTCCGTGCTGCGCACCTGCGCCCAGCGCCTGCGGCCGGTGCTGCTGACCAAGGTGGTGATGATCCTCGGCCTGCTGCCCATGGCGCTGAAGCTCAACATCGACATCCTCGACCGCAAGGTGTTCTTCGGCGGGCCGAGCGGCCAGTGGTGGGCCGAGATGGCGACCGTGATCATCGGGGGCCTGATCTTCGCCTCGATCCTGACGCTGCTGCTGACGCCCAGCATCCTGATGATCGAGGCCCGCGTCGGCGCCTGGTTTGCCGCCCGCCGCGGCGTAGGAGCGCCTTCAGGCGCGACGGGCTAGGGGCCACGGCGGAAATCGAGTCCGCGAGTCTTCCGACGGGGCCCCTAGCCGGTCGCGCCTGAAGGCGCTCCTACGGGCTATGCTGGCGGCATGGCGGCGATCATCACCCTGACGACGGACTTCGGCCTGAAGGGCCCCTTCGTCGGCGTCATGAAGGGCGCGATCCTGTCCCGGCTGCCCGGCGCGCAGATCGTCGACCTGACCCACGAGATCCCGGCGCACTGGCCCATCGAGGCCGGGTTCTGGCTGGCGCGGTCCTACCGCTACTTCCCGGCGGGAACCGTCCACGTGGCCGTGGTGGACCCGGGGGTCGGGACCGGCCGCGGCATCATCGCGGGGGAACACGACGGCCATTTGTTCCTGGGCCCCGACAACGGCCTGCTGCAACCGGTCCTGGGCTCACGCCCCGCGAGTTGCCACCGGCTGAGCGAGGCCTGGCGCCAGCAGCAGGGCTGGCCGAGCCCGAGCAGCACTTTCCACGGGCGGGACATCTTCGCCCCGCTGGCGGCGGAGCTGGCCGCCGGCCGCGTCAGCATCGCCGACATCGGCCCGCCCGCCGGCGAGTTGATTCCCTCCCTCCAGGAGGAGCCGGAGGCCGACCCCCACGAGGTGCGCGGTACCGTGGTCGCCATCGACAACTTCGGCAACCTGGTCACCAACATCGACGCGCCGTTGATCGCCGGCTTCCGCAAGGCGGAGGTGCTGGCGGGCGGCAGGCGGCTGGCCCTCCGCCGGACCTACGGCGACGCGCCGCCCGGTGAGTTCCTCGCCCTCGTCAATTCCTTCGGCGTGCTGGAGATCGCCCGCGCCGAAGGCAGCGCCGCGGAGTCCCTGGGCCTCGGCCGCGGCGCGCCGGTCCCCGCCCACAAC
>CAZTGY010000154.1:0-1844 GCA_964613445.1 uncultured Chromatiaceae bacterium
CTTCGCCGGCAACGTGAACGTGCAGATGGTGACCACCGAGAAACTCACCGAGCCGGTGGAGATCGTCCGGGTGAAGGCGCTCATCGAGAAGCACCTCAGGTGGACGGACAGCAGCCGGGCACGGCAGGTCCTGGACGACTGGGACGCCAGCGTGCAGCGCTTCGTGAAGGTCATCCCGAAGGACTACCAGCGCATGCTGGCCTGCATCACCCGGGCCCACGACCAGGGCCTGACGGGCGACGAGGCCATCATGGTGGCCTTCGAGGAAAACGCGCGGGACCTCGCCCGCGTCGGCGGCAATTGATGAGCGTGATCTGAAGATGGGCAAGCCAACCGGATTCATCGAGTACCTGCGGGAGCTGCCCGTGGACCGGACCCCGCGCGAGCGGGTCCGCGACTGGAACGAGTTCCATCACCACATGGACGAGAAGCGGTTGCGCCAGCAGGGCGCCCGCTGCATGGACTGCGGCGTGCCGTTCTGCCAGACGGGCAAGATCATCAGCGGTGCCGCGGCGGGTTGCCCCATCAACAACCTGATCCCCGAGTGGAACGACCTGGTCTATCGTGGCCTGTGGCAGGAGGCGCTGGTCCGCCTGCACAAGACCAACAACTTCCCGGACTTCACCGGCCGCGTCTGCCCGGCGCCCTGCGAGGGTTCCTGCGTGCTGGGCATCAACAGCCCGCCCGTCACGATCAAGAACATCGAGTCGGCCATCATCGACCGGGGCTTCGAGGAAGGCTGGGTCGTGGCCGAACCGCCGAAGGTCCGCACCGGCAAGAAGGTCGTGGTCATCGGCTCGGGCCCGGCCGGGCTGGCCGCCGCCGCCCAGCTGAACCGGGTCGGGCACCAGGTGACCGTCCTCGAGCGGGACGACCGGCCCGGCGGCCTGCTGATGTACGGCATCCCGAACATGAAGCTCGACAAGCGCGCCGTCGTCGAGCGGCGCCTGAGGCTCCTCGAGCAGGAGGGCATCAAGTTCATCTGCAACGCCCACGTGGGCGAGAACGTGGAAGCCGAGCTGCTGCTCAAGGACTTCGACGCCACGGTGATCTGCACGGGCGCCACGCAGCCCCGGGACCTGAAGGCAGACGGACGCGGGCTGAAGGGCATCCATTTCGCCATGGACTACCTGACGGCGAGCACCAGGGCCCTGCTGGACGGCAAGCCCGACGAGGCGCCGATGCACGCCCGGGGCAAGAACGTGGTCGTCCTGGGCGGCGGCGACACCGGCACGGACTGCGTCGGCACGGCCATGCGCCAGGCCTGCAAGACGCTGACCCAGCTCGAGATCATGCCGAAGCCGCCCATGGACCGCGCCGACGACAATCCGTGGCCCGAATGGCCGAAGGTCTACAAGCTCGACTACGGCCAGGAAGAGGCCGCCGCGAAGTTCGGCGCCGACCCCCGGGCCTACCTGACGACCGTCAAGAAGTTCACGGGCGACGCCGCCGGGAACGTCACGGCGGTGGTCACGGTGGAGATCAGCTGGGAAAAGAACGGCGCGGGGCAATTCGTGCCCGCGGAGCGGGCCGGCAGCGAGAAGACGACCCCCGCCGACCTGGTCCTGCTGGCCATGGGCTTCACGGGCCCCGAGGAAGGCCTGCTGAAGGACCTCTCGGTCGAGCGCGACGCCCGGAGCAACGTCAAGGCGGAGCACGAGCAGTACACGACCAGCGTGAAGGGCGTGTTCGCCGCGGGCGACTGCCGGCGCGGCCAGAGCCTGATCGTCTGGGCCATCAACGAGGGCCGCGGCGTGGCCCGGGAAGTGGACCGCTACCTGATGGGGAGCACGCAGCTGCCATGATCTCCGGGGATTCGGTCGCGGGGGGGGGGGGGCGGACAG
>CAZTGY010000154.1:1854-6824 GCA_964613445.1 uncultured Chromatiaceae bacterium
CCCCGCGCGCCGGTGTCGGCCCCCCCCCCCCCGCGACTGTTCTCCTCGCCCTCCTCGCCGTCCTGACCGGTTGCGCGTCAGCCCCGAAGACCTCCGCCGACGGCCTGATGCCCGAACAGTCCATCCCGATGGAGTCGGCGGGCGACCCGTCCACGCTGGACGCGGAGATCACCGCCTTCCTCGCCCGCTACGCCGACGCGTACAACCGGGAGGACTACCAGGCCCTCCTCGGCATGTGGGACCAGGACGATGCCGGCGCCTTCTACATGGCCGAGGAACTCGACCCGCCCATGCACGGCTGGAAGACGATCCGGGCCTACTTCTCCCGGCCGGGAGTGCTGGACGGCATCCGCAACGAGTACAGCAACGTCCGCGCGCACTACGTCGCCCCTGACGTCGCCGTCGCCACCTACCGCCTGCGCTTCGACATCAAGGTGAAGAACATGGAGGCCCTGTCGAGCTTCGACAGGATCATGGCCGTGTTCCGCCGGAAGGACGGCGAGTGGCAGATGATCGCCTACGCGGAAGCGCCCCAGGCGCCGCTGACCATGATCCGCAAGGCGCTCAAGACGTCGAAGTCCCTCGACGAAGCCCAGAAGAAGGAACTCCTGCGCACGGTCCAGACCCTCCTGCAGGACGCGGTGCCCGAGGACTTCGACGAGTGGCTGGAGCAGCAGCAGGCGATCAAGTCGGCGCGGTAGGAGCGCCTTCAGGCGCGATCGGCACTTCAACAGAGGGGGGTCGCGGCTGAAGCCGCTCCTACAGCAAATTGCCCCATCAATATCCCGCCCCTGCCCGCGCCTGGTACCTGGTGACACTGCTCACCATCGCCTCGATATTCTCTTTCGTAGACAAGTATCTGCCGGCGCTTCTGGTGGAGCCGCTCAAGCAGGACCTGGGGATCAGTGACACGGAGGTCGGGCTGCTGCTCGGGCCGGCATTTGCCGTGCTGTACGCGACCCTGGGGCTGCCCCTCGGCTGGCTCGCGGACCGCACCCGGCGCACGGCCCTGGTCGCGGCCGGCGTGGCGCTCTGGTCCCTGGCGACGGCGGCCTCCGGCCTCGCCCGGAGCTTCGGCCACCTGCTGCTGGCGCGGGTGGGCGTGGGCATCGGCGATGCGGCGCTCGCGCCCGGTGCGCTGTCGCTGATCTCGGACAGCTTTCCGCCGGAACGGCGCGGCCGGCCGGTGGCGCTGTACATCACCGCCCAGTCCGTCGGCGCAGGCCTCGCCATGCTGGGCGGCGCCGCCGTGCTCGCCTGGGCTTCGACGCAGGCGGAGATCCGCCTGCCGGTGGTCGGCAGCGTCGCGCCCTGGCAGCTGACGTTCCTGGCCGTCGGCCTGCCGGGCGTGCTCGTGGCACTGCTCCTGCTGGCCGCGCGCGAGCCGGCGCGGGATCCCGGCACGGCGGCCGGCGTGAGCATGGGCCACACGCTCGCCTACCTCCGCCGCCACTGGCGCGTCTACGCGAGCCTGACGGCCGTGGTGTGCGTGATGACCATCACCGCCTACAGCCAGAATTTCTACGCAGCGCTCTACCAGCGCGACTTCGGCTGGGACATCACCCGTTTCGCCACCTGGAGCGGCCTGGCGTTGATCATCCAGGGGCCGCTGGTGGTGAACCTCACGGGCTCCTGGTGCGACCGGCTCGCCGCCCGGGGCCGTCGGGACGGGCCGCTGCTGATCACGATCATCGGCACGCTGGTCCTGGTGCCGACCGGCATCGCGGCGCCGCTGATGCCCACGGGCGAGCTCGCCTTCCTCGTGTGGCTCGGCAACCTGGCCGGGCTCTCCATGGTGTCCGCCGCCGCGCCCGTGGCCCTGCTCGCGATCACGCCCGGCGAGATGCGCGGGCAGGTCTCCGCGCTCTTCTACATGGTGATCATGCTGGCGGGCCTCGTGATCGGCCCGCTGGCGGTCGGAATCTTCAACGACCAGCTGTTCGCCGGCGAGCGCCTAACGGCCGCCTGCGCCCTCGTGCCGCTGGCGGTCGGCATCCCCGGCCTGCTCCTGCTGCCCTACGCCCGCCGGCGGTACGTTGGCGAGGTGCTACGGATCGGCTGAGGGGCGGGGCAACGGCATCAGGGCCCAGTCAGCGGCGCTGGCAAAACAAGCCATGGCCGGAGCAACCGCCAGGCCGTAGTATCGGCGGCAGTGAACACCGCCGCACCCGACGACGACGACGCCCAGCCCCTGTACCGCTTCTGGCAGCCGCGCTACTGGGGCATCTGGCTGTTCCTGGGCGTGCTCCGCCTCAACGCGCTGCTGCCCTACCGGGTGCAGATGGCGGAAGGCCGGGCGCTGGGCCGGCTGCTGTACCACCTGCTCCGCGGCCGGCGCCGGGTGGCGGCCGCGAACCTGGCGCTGTGCTTCCCGGATACGACGCCCGCAGACCGCCAGAAGCTGCTGCGCGAACACTTCGCGTCGCTGGGGATGACGGTGATCGAGCACGCGCTCGCCTGGTGGGCCAGCGATGCCCTCGTGCGCCGGCTCGTGGACCTGCGCGGCACGGAGAACCTGGAGCGGGCGATGGCCGGCGGCCGCGGCGTCATCCTGCTGACGGGCCACTTCGGCGCCCAGGAGTTCAGCGGGCGCGCCTTCGCGCTCTCCTGCCCGACCGCCGCGGGCTTCTACCGGCCCAGCCGCAATCCGCTGGTCGACGAACTCTTCAAGCGCGTGCGGAAGAAGTCGGCGCCGATCCTGATTCCGAAGGATGCCCTGCGCCGGGTGGTGCGGACGCTCCGGGGCGGGATGCCGGTGTGGTACGCGCCCGACCAGAGCCACCGGCGCGCCCAGAGCGCCCTCATCCCCTTCTTCGGCGAGCCCGCGATGACCAGCACGGGACTGAGCGAACTGGTGCGCCGGGGCAAAGCCGCCGTCGTGCCGCTGTTCCCCACCCGCCTGCCGCACGGGCGCGGTTACCGGCTCGACATCCTGCCCGCCCTCGAGAACTTCCCCGGCACGAGCCCCGAGGACGATGCCCGCCGCGTCAACGCAGTCCTCGAGGCGCACATCCGCCAGGTCCCGGAGCAGTACTACTGGCTGCACCGGCGGTTCAAGGGACGGCCGGAGGGGTACCCCGACCCGTATGCCGGTTGACGGCGGGTAATCGCCGTCGCGCCTGAAGGCGCTCCTACAGGAGGTCGGCGATGTCCTGGAGCAGCCCCTTGTCGTCGGGCTTCGTGGCCGGCGGGTAGCGCCTTGCCACGTTGCCATCGCGCCCGATCAGGAACTTCTCGAAGTTCCACTCGATGTCGCCGGGAAACTGCGTGGTCAGCCACTGGTAGATCGGATGGCGGCCCGGCCCGTTGACGTCGATCTTGCGGGTGAGCGGGAACTTCACCGCGTAGTTGGCCTGGCAGAACTGCACGATCTCCCTCTCGGTGCCCGGCTCCTGCCCGCCGAACTGGTTGCAGGGAAAGCCGACGACCACGAAGCCCTCGCTACCCAGATCCTCGTACAGCTTCTCGAGGCCGTTGTATTGCGGCGTCAGCCCGCACTTGCTCGCCACGTTCACGGCCAGCACGACCTTGCCCTTGAGATCAGGCACCAAATTGCCGGACCCGTCGATGCGGTCGGCCTGGAAATCCTGCAGGGTGCTCACTGCGGTACCCCTAGCGCGCCGTGGCCAGGGCCTCGGCCTGCTGTTCGGGCGTCAGCTTTTCCGCGCAGCAGTCCGCCGCCTCGACGACGTGGGCGGGCACGGCCGTCACCGGCTTCAGGTCCCTGAGGACGAAACGCTCGACCGGCTTGCCCCCGAGCACGTGCTGCTCGATGAACTCCGGGACGTTCTCCGCCTTGAGGCCGCTGTACCAGACCCCGTCGGGATGCACGACGAAGACCGGACCCGCAATGCCCGGCTGCCGGCACTGCATGATGTTGATCTTCACGCTCGCCATGAGCCGGCGCTTCGCCAGTTCCTGGCGCAGCGCGCCGGAGAGCGCGGCGTTGCCGCTGGCCTCGCACCCGCAGAAGTCCTTGCCGTCGGTGCACAGGAAGATATGGAAGCGCAGCTTGTCCAGCACCCTGGGGGGCGAATCTTCCCAGGCCTGGGCGACGCAGTGCTCGTGTTCGTTGCTCATGCCGGACGCTCCTGGACAGCGGCGACGGCCTGACGCGGCGGCGGCGCCGACACGCCCTTGCCCGTGGGCGGGTTCACCGTGCGATGGATCAGCTCCTTCACGGGCTTGCCGCCGATGATGTGCTGCTCCAGCACCTTCTCGGCATCGGCCATCTCCCGGATGCGGTACCAGATGCCGTCCGGGTAGATCATGACCACGCAGCCGTAGGCGTGCTGGGCGATGCAGGCATTCGGGCTCACCACCACGTCGCTGACGCCCGCGGCCTTGAGCCGCTGCTGGTACATCTCGTAGATGCCGCCACCCATGGTCAGCCCGCAATGCAGGCCCCGGTGGCCATCCGCGTGCTCTTCCGCCGGTGCGCTCAGGAGCTTCGCCCGGTCCTCCGGGTTCATGGCCGCGACCTGCGCCGCCTTCTTGGCGATGGTCTTGGTCCAGTGATCCCCGTACTCGGTCGTACAGACAAACACGTGTCGCATGGCAGTGCCCCTGGCCTCTGGCTCGCTGGTTCCCGACCGGATAGTAAACGATCGGCGCTAGAATGCCGCCCCCATGAATGATCGCAGCACCTTTTGCAGCGCCTGCGGGCAGCCAGCGGAAACCGTCGTCCCCGAGGGTGACAACCGGCCCCGGTCCGTCTGCACCGCCTGCGGCACCATCCACTACGTCAACCCGAAGCTCGTGGTCGGCTCGGTCCCGGAATACGAGGGGCAGATCCTGCTCTGCCGGCGGGCCATCGAGCCCCGGAAGGGCTACTGGACCGTCCCTGCGGGATTCATGGAGCTGGGGGAGACCCTGGGCGAGGCCGCCCTGCGGGAAACCTGGGAAGAGGCCCTGGCCCGCGTCGAGCTGGGCAGCCTGTTCTCCGTGGTCGACGTGGTCCACGCCGGTCA
>CAZTGY010000155.1:0-3091 GCA_964613445.1 uncultured Chromatiaceae bacterium
CCCCGCCAGGCAGCGCCGACATGGTGCTGACCTTCCGCAACATCCACAACTGGATGGGCGGCGGCAATGCCGAGAAGGCCTTTGCCGCCATGTACGCCGCGCTGAAGCCCGGCGGCATCCTGGGCGTCGTTGAGCACCGGGCAGGTACCGGGTCGCCCCAGGACCCGCGCGCGGCGTCCGGCTATGTCCGGGAGGACTACGCCATTGCCCTGGCCGAGAAGGCTGGTTTCGTGCTCGAGGCGCGCTCCGAGATCAATGCCAACCCCAGGGACACGAAGGACTACGACAAGGGCGTCTGGACCCTGCCGCCCACCTACCGGGACGGCGAGAAGGACAAGGCAAAGTACGCGGCAATCGGCGAGAGCGACCGGTTCACGCTCCGGTTCCGCAAGCCCCTGTGAGCCAGTCGGCAGCCGACAGTCCCTGGCACGTCTACATTGTCAGGTGTGCGGATGCCACGCTTTATACGGGCATCGCACGTGACCTTGGCGAGCGCATTGCCAAGCACAACGAGGGAACCGGGGCCGCCTACACGCGGGCGCGCAGGCCGGTGGTTCTGGTGCACCAGGAACCCGCCACCGACCGGGGCGCGGCACTGAGGCGGGAAGCCGCCATCAAGCGCCTCCCCGTCGCGGCCAAGCGGGTGCTGGCAGGAGGCTGAATGTTTGCAAAATCCGTCATCGGCACGACCGGCCAGTCCTGGAAGCTCGTCCTTGCCATCCTGCTGATGGTGATCGGCAGCTTCGCCCCGTTGTGGGAGGGCTTCCGGATCAACTGGACGCTGGGCACGATCCTGGTCGTGGTGGGCTATGCCTTCGGCATCTGGTTCATCACCTGCCCGAAGTGCGGTAACCGGTGGTTCTGGTCTGCGGCGCTGGACGCTACGCTCTATGGCCCGCTGTTCAAGGCCTCCGCCTGCCCGTCCTGCAAGCAGGACTTCCCCGCCCGATCCGCGTAGGAGCGCCTTCAGGCGCGACCGGGTATTCCCCTCCGCCGGGAGACTCGTGGACTCGATTTCCCGGAGGGGAATACCCGGTCGCGCCTGAAGGCGCTCCTACCAGGGCAGGGGCTGGCCGTCGTAGTTCAGGAAGATGCCTGACTGGGCCGGCGTCAGGCCGTCGATCAGCTTCACCATGGCGGTCACGGACTCCTCCGGCGTGATCAGCTTGATCTTTCCCGCCCGGATCAGGGGCATCAGCGCGGCGAATTCCTCCGGCGGCGCCTCGCCCGGCTTCAGCCGCATGACGCCGCGGGTGTCCACCAGCCCCGGGTTGACGATGCCCACCAGGATCCCGCGCTTCGCCACGTCCAGCGCCAGGTTGTGCATCAGCAGGTTGAGCGCCGCCTTGCTCGCCCGGTAGGGGTAGTAGTTGATTGGCGGAGCCAGCAGGCCGTGCGAGCCGGCTGCACTGCCCAGCGTGACGATCTTCTTCTGGCCACTGGCCGCCACGTTCTCCAGCAAGGCTTCGGTGACCCGCATCGGCCCCGTGGCGTTGATGGCGAATGAGCGATCGAAGAGCTCGTAGTCGAGGGTGCCCAGGAGCTGGCTGCCCGGCTTCTCCAGCAGCGCTGCATTGTTGACCAGCAGGTCGATCGGGCGGCCCCGGTACTTCGCCGCCAGCGCGGCCACTTCCGCATCGCTGGTGATGTCCAGCCGCTCGATGACGACATTGGGCCGGCCCGCTGCCAGCGCCTTCAGCTCCCTCGCCTCATCGGGACGGCGGGTGGTGGCGATCACGGTCCAGCCCCTGGCGGCGTACTGGCGGACGAACTCGAGCCCGATGCCCCGATTGGAGCCGGTGATCAGCACGGTGGGCGCATCGGACGCCTGCGCGGTCAGCGCAGGTACGGCAACGACCACAGCCAGCAGCAGTCGCTGGATGAAGGATGGCAGGCTGATCATCGGACATCACTCCCGGGGGTGGGGAACCAGGCCGGCATCATCCCACGATGGCCCGGTCGTGAAAGTCCGACCAGGCTGCCAGCACCCGGTCCGGCGCCTCGACCTGCGGATAGTGCCCGACGCCGTCCAGCTCGACGACATCCGGTCGCGGCACCAGCTCCCGGTATCGCCGGGCCATGCCACTGCCTGCGATGGGATCCGCCGTGCCCACGATGAACCTCAACGGGACGCGGGCGCCTTGCAGGGCTCCGACCCAGCGTTCCCTCTGCGCGAGCCGCTCATGCCGGTAACGGCTGACCGCGGCCAGCACGGCACGGCCGGCGCCGTCATTCAACAGGGTCCAGAAGCCGTCCAGCTCCGCACCCGTCGGCGGGCGCTGCCGGCCGAAGATCCGCCGCATGCTGGCGGCAAACGTCCCACGGGTGGAGAGCCTCGCAGCCAGCGGACCCAGGCGCGACGACAGCACCTGCTGGATGAGCAACGGGCGGTGGGCCTCCGGGAAGATTCCGCCATTCAGCAGGCAAACGCTTGCGAGGCGGGGTCCTGATCTCCCGCCGGCCAGAATGTCCCTGGCCAGCAGTTCCTGGGCCACGGTGTCGCCGTAGTCGTGGCTGAGCACGTGATACGAGGTCACGGACTCCGCCCGGAGAAAGGCCTGGCAGAGATCCGCCTGCGTGCCGATGGCGTAATGCCAGGCGCGGGGCTTGGCCGAGAAGCCGAAGCCCAGGAGGTCGAGGGACAGCACGCGCCAACGGGTGGCGAGTTCGTCCCAGACCGGGGCATAGTCCCAGGAGGCCGTGGGAAAGCCGTGGATCAGCAGCAGGGCTGGTGCAGCCGGGTTGCCCCCGCGGCGGACGAAGATATCGTGCCCCGCGTGCCGGAAGAATTCACCGCCGCGGCGCCAGGCTTCCAGGGATTCAGCCATAGGGCCGTACAATACCCGCCGTCCATGCCATGGGAGTTGCCGGGTGACAGCCGTTGAATCCACCACGCCCGCGCCGACCCCGGCGACCGGCCTGAGCGGGGAGTACAACTACCTGGGGCAGGGCCGGGCGACCGTCACCCAGACGGGGCACGACGTCCAGGTCCAATTCACCTGGCCGCCCGCGGGGGAGGGCCCGCATTACTCCTTCAAGGGCAAGCTGAACGGCGACACGATCACGGGCGAGTGGTATTCCTTCTTCCACG
>CAZTGY010000155.1:3101-5291 GCA_964613445.1 uncultured Chromatiaceae bacterium
GTCCTCAGACGGAATGGCGTGTCGGTGCTCAGCCTGCCCAACGGCGACATCGACCCTTCCCGGAGCGAAGACCCCATCAATGCCAGGATCCGCCAGGCCATCCTGACCCGGGTGCGCTAGCCCCGCTTTTTCAGGATGAACTCCCGGTCCAGGTGTTTGCCCACCGGGAAGTCGTACTCGCCGACCTTCTCGAACCCGAAGCGGGCATAGAGCCGCTGGGCGCCGAAATTCCCCGACCACACGCCCACGTAGAGCGGCGAGTATCCCTGCCCGGCCAGCCATTCGAGGCCGGTGACCAGCAGGCGGGTGCCCAGGCCGCCCCGCTGCACGGATGACCGCAGGTACAGCTGGCGGATCTCGCCCGCCGTCGCCTCCAGGTGCGGCACCGGCAGCTTGCAGGGGCCCGCGGTCAGGAAGCCCACCAGCGCGCCGCCGGCGCCTTCCGCGACCCAGATCCCCATGTGCGGGTCCGCGAGCAGCGGCGCGTAGGTGGCCGCGGTCTGGGACTTCTCCAGGAACGCATCCCGGTCCTCCGGCCTGTAGAGGTGCCCGAAGGTCTCGACGAAGGTCTCGCGGGCCAGGCTGGCCAGTGCGGCAACGTCCCCGGGCACGGCCCGCCGGATTGCGGGAGCGCTATTGGCAGTCATCGGGCAAGACTAGGGCGCGTCCTGCCGGGCCGCAAGGAACAGCCGGTAGGTCGAGTTGGCGCTCTCGTCCCGGAACTCGTAGCCCGTGGACTCGAGGTGCGCCAGGAAGTCGCCCATGTCGCTGTCAGGGACCTGGATGCCGGCCAGCACCCGGCCGAAGTCCGAACCGGGGTTGGTGTAATGGAACAGGCTGATGTTCCAGCGGCTGCCAAAGGCCCGGAGGAATTCCAGCAGGGCGCCGGGCTGTTCCGGGAACTCGAAGCGGTACAGGCGCTCGTCCCTGAGCCCCGGGGCCAGGCCGCCCACCATGTGCCGGACATGCAACTTCGCCACCTCGTCATCGCTGAGGTCGGAGACCGGGTAGCCCAGTTCCTGCAACCGCGCGATCAGCTGCTCGCGTTCAGCCAGGCCCCCCGTCAGGCCGACGCCGACGAAGATCCGGGCGCGGGCCGGGTCGCTGAAGCGGTAGTTGAACTCGGTGATGTAGCGGTTGCCGATGGTCTCGCAGAAAGTGCGGAAGCTGCCGGGCCTTTCCGGGATCTGCACCGCGAGGAGCGCCTCCCGTTGCTCGCCGATGCCAGCCCGCTCGGCGATGTAGCGCAACCGGTCGAAATTCATGTTGGCGCCGCTGTTGATGGACACCAGCGTCCGGTCCCGGCATTGCCTGGCGTGCACGTAGCGCTTGATGCCCGCCACCGCCAGGGCTCCGGCCGGCTCCATGATGGCGCGGGTATCCTCGAACACGTCGCGGATGGCGGCGCACACCTCGTCGTTGGTGACGATGATGATCTCGTCGACCACCTCCCTGCAGATCCTGAAGGTCTCGTCGCCCGCCTCGCGAACCGCCACGCCGTCCACGAAGATCCCGACGCGGTCCAGGCGCACCGGCTGGCCGGCCGCCAGGGCGGAATGCATGGTCGGGGACTCCTCGGGCTCCACGCCGATGATCCTGATCTCCGGGTACAGGGCCTTGATGTAGAGGCCGATGCCGCTGATGAGGCCGCCGCCGCCGACCGGCACGAAGACGGCGTCGATGGAGCCGCGATGCTGGCGCAGGATCTCCATCCCGATCGTGCCTTGCCCCGCGATGACCGCGGGATCATTGAAGGGATGGATGAAGGTCAGTTCCTGGGCGGAGACGAGCTCCTGGGCCCGCCCGTAGGCGTCGTCGTAGGTGATGCCGTGCAGGACCACCTCGGCGCCGAGGGCCCGGACGGCGTCCACCTTGATGGTGGGCGTCGTCACCGGCATCACCACCACGGCCCGCACGCCCATGGTCCTGGCGGCGAGCGCGACGCCCTGGCCGTGGTTGCCGGCGGAGCTGCAGATGACGCCGGCCGTCCTCTCCAGCCGGGTCAGCTGCGCCAGCTTGTTGTAGGCGCCCCGGAGCTTGAAGGAGAAGACCGCCTGCAGGTCCTCGCGCTTCATCAGGATGCGGTTGCCGAGACGGGCCGAGAGGCGCGGCGCCGGCTCGAGCGGCGTTTCCTCCGCCACGTCGTAGACGCGGGCCTTCAGGATTCGTTCGAGGTAGTCGGAGATCATC
>CAZTGY010000155.1:5301-5825 GCA_964613445.1 uncultured Chromatiaceae bacterium
ATGGGGAGAGAGTAGCCCTGCCGCCTGGCGCTGGAGGACTTAACTTAAGGCGCCGTGGGGTCACGGCGAGTCCCGGAAGCCCTTGACAAGCAATGGAATCCGGGAGGACAGTGGCCCGGGGAAAAAATAATCCGGCAGATTCATTTCCGGATCCTGCAAGGACGCTCCAGTTCGCCGTACCCAGGGATCTCCGACTCCCGGGAGGCCGTCTCGCCGGCCTCGCTCTCGCTGAGATGGTCTCTGCGTTCCTGGAGGTGTCCTCATGTACGAAGCGAATCTGCCTGTTTCGTTCCACCCCGGTTCGGCCGCCGCCCTGTTCGCGGCATCGATGGCGCTTGCCGTTCCTGCCAATGCCGCCACCCTGACCTGGAACAACGTGAACGCCGACTGGACGGTTGGCACCAACTGGACGCCGGGCGGTCCGCCGGGTGTGGGCGATGTCGCGGTGGTCAACGGGGCCAATCCGCAATTGAACTCGGACACCACGATCCTGGGCCTGAACGAGGGCGGCGGGACGCTGTCGG
>CAZTGY010000155.1:5835-6801 GCA_964613445.1 uncultured Chromatiaceae bacterium
GGGCACGGGGACCCTGACCGTGACCGGACCGTCCACGTGGACCGGGGGCAACCAGTCGGGCACCGGTACCACCCGGTATGACGGCACCCTGGCCCTGAGCGGCACCGCCGGCAGGACGCTTGCCGGCGGGCGCACCGTCATTGCCGGTGGTACCACCACCTGGTCCGGCAATACGGTTGCCAACAACAACGGGATAAGCATTGCCACGACGAGCGCCTTCAACAACACCGGTACTTTTAGCGACAGCAACACCTTTGCCAGCACGATCTCCGGCGGCACTTTCAACAACAGCGGGACGTTCAACAAGCAGTCCGCAACCACGACCACCATCAGCTCGGTGTTCAACAACACCGGCACGGTGAACGTGGGCGCCGGGACGATGCTGATGCAGGCCGGGGGCACCAGCACCGGCACCTTCGCCATCGATGCCGGTGCCAGGCTGGAGATGCGGAACGGCACCCACGTGCTGAACAATGTCACCACCAGCGGCGCGGGCACGCTGGAGATCAGCACCGAGAACGTCGGCGCGGACGCCCTCGTGACGATCAACGGCGGCACGCTCAATTCGGCGTTCCTGATGAGCGGCAGCGACATGAACGGGACGGACCAGGTCTTCCTGGGTTCCTCCACCTGGACCGGCGGCGTCATCACCGGCCTGACAACCCAGAGCACCACGTTCTCCGGTTCGTTCACCATCAGTGGCGCGCTCACCAAGACCCTGGGTGGCGGGCGCGACATGAATGCCGGCAACACCACCTGGGCGGGCAACACGGGCAATGGCAACAACGTCCTCGCGCTCTCGAATGGCAGCGTATTCACCAATACCGGCACGTTTGCCGATACCAATGCCTTCGACAGCAGCATGACCGGCGGTACTTTCCAGAACGACGGAACGTTCAACAAGCAGTCAGCCACCACGACGTCCATGAGCTCGGTGTTCAGCAACGACGGCACGGTCAACGTGGA
>CAZTGY010000156.1:0-6735 GCA_964613445.1 uncultured Chromatiaceae bacterium
CGGCAGCCGGCTCCCAGACGAGACCTGCCTTCGGGTTGAAGCGGCTCTTGTCCACGACCTGCCCTTCGACATCGTCCACGCTGGCACCCACTGTCACGGACAGGTCGCTCCGCAGGTCCATGGTCAGATACGAGTAGGCATTCAGGTTCCGCCTGTCGAAGGTTAGTGCGGTGACGGATTCGATCAGGAATGGCGGGTCGGGTATTGGAATGGCGAACTCCTGAAGCTCGTCCACGTCGTTGTCGATGTAGCGGACTCCTGATACGAGCCTCCACGAGTCCCCGCGGTACTGGTGCTGCATCTCCAGGCTGTAGCCATCCACATCGCTCTGGACGTCAAACACCGGATCGATGACGGCCGAGAGCTTGGCTTCCTGGTAGATCGCGGATGCCAGAACCAGCGAGCGGGTGTTGAAGCGGTGGCGAAGACCGAGTCGGACCGCGTCGGATTCCTCGCCCTGCCGCAGGTTGGGGATGTAATTCGAGGGGTCGAACAGCAGCTGAAGATCACCCTGCTCGGTGTCGGTAGTGCGAATCTCCGCCAGAAGGCCCGTGGCCGGGCTTGCCTCGAACTGGACAAGGGCGGTCAGGACATCGATGTCCAGGTCGTTGTTCTCGCGGAACCCGTCCGTCTCGAAGTGAAACTGGCCCAGGTTGAAGGACAGGCGGTCGTTGACGCCGGCGACAACCGCGTCGTTTCCCCAGGTCGAGTTGTCACCCACGCTGGCCGAACCCTGGATGGCCAGGCGGTTACGCGTGAACAGCGGATTGAACTCGTTGAAGCCGACGGAACTCGGTCCGGCACTGTCGAGAATGAACAGGTTCGCCTCGCCGAGCTGGGGCTGGATCGGCGTCAGGCTCAGTGGCTGAAGCAGTTGGGACTGGTAGAGCTCGCTGACCCTGGCCCGCTCGTGCCGGGGCAGGAATGCGTAGGCATCCGAGAGCAGCCGGTGACCGGCGTACTCACCCGGATCCAGCGCCACCGACTTCCATCCTTGACGCAGGGCCAGGTCATCGAAGCCGAGGTCCCGGTAGATCCGGCCCTGCGTGGCACTGCGCGCGGCCAGGTCGTCGTCAATTGTCAGGCGGGACCGGAACACCGTCCTGCCGGAATTGCGATCGATGGATTCCTTGACGTCCTCGAGCGCCTCCACCGGCCGGTTCACGGTCAACTTCCGGATCGCATCGTAGAACCAGGGCGTCGGATCGTTAGGGTCCAGCTCCTTGGCGATATCGAGCTGCGACGCCGCGAGCGCGTCCCGCTTCTCCTCGTAGTACGCCTTGCCCATGTAGCTCCGGACCAGCGAGTTGTTCGGGTCCAGGATCACCGCGGTCTCGATCTCCTCCCGGCCGGCCGCCAGGTCGCCGCCGCGGATCTTCACGAGTCCCAGGCCCAGCCTCGGCAGCGGGGCTGACGGGTCCAGGCGGATCGCCTCCTCGAAGGCCGCGCTCGCCTGCGGACGGTCCGCACGGGCCAGCTTCGCGAACCCGAGGATCGTGTGTGCCAGCGCAAGGCCGGGATCCGCCGCTACGGCCGCGTTGGCGCTGGCCTCGCTCCGGCGGACGTCGTCCATGGCCAGGTGCAGCTCGGCTAGGCGCGCCAGCACGAGCGCGTCGTTGGGCCGGCCCGCTGCCGCCGCCTCCAGCGTCGCGATCGCGCCGGTGAGGTCACCCGCCGACTGCCGCACGTAGGACTGGGCCAGCCGTGCCGACGACGACGCCGGGTCGGCAGCCACCGCCGCGTCCGCCAACACCCCCGCCGTCGTTGGATCGTTGCGGGTGAGCGCGATCACCGACTGCCGCGCCAGGGCCTCGCTGTTGCCCGGCGCGCGCGCCAGGGCCGCCGCGAGTTCCGCTTCCGCCTCGGTCACCCGGCCAACCGCCAGCAGCTCGTCCGCCCGGGCCACCTGCGGGTCGGCACCGCGGCCGGTCGGCGGGACGTACAGCGTCCACACCACCTGGTCCCGGGGCCGCACCACCTGCTGCAGCACCGGCGCGGTGTTGGCCCGCGCCAGCACGCTCTCGCCGCTGCCCGCCGTGGCGGCGCCGCTGGCGTTCTCGACTTTCACCCGGCCCTCGAAGACCAGCACCGTCGCTGAATCGCCACCCACCTGCACGAGGAACTCGGTGCCCTCGATGCCCGCGTTGGCGAAGGGCGTGACCACGCGGAGCGCCCGCGGGTCCCGGCTGATGATGTGCAGCGCGCCCTTCAGGATGTCGAGCCAGGTGCGCTTGTCGTCCTGGGGCGCGACGAAGGTCACGATCGTGCCCTGGTCCAGCCGCACCACCGTCTGGTCGGGCAGCTGGAGGGCGGCGCGGCTGTAAGTGCCCACCTCGAGCACGTCGCCGACGCAGAAGGTCTCGTTCAGGCTGACCGCCGTGACCGGCTGCAGGCCGGCCGACGCCCGCCGGTAGCTGATCGCGCCCTGGAAGGAGACGAGCCGGGCCGCCCAGTTCTCGCAGCCGGTGGCCGGCACCTGGCCGCGGGCCGGAAGCGCGAGAAGGAAAAGGACCACGAGGGGCAGAACTGCCCGGAGGGGTAGCGGGGTTTGGCGCCTGCGCACCATGGCCAGAGGTATCCCCACGCGCCGTCACCGGACGGCGGATGCAGTACTGGCGCGATACCCCACGGACCGCGCCCGAAATTTTTCGTCCCGTGTGAGGGGACGTCCCGGAGTCTACGGGCCCGCCCGCTGCCACGCAAACACCCGTCGCGCGGGAAGTTCAGCCGCCGGGATTACTTCGTCGTGACCCGCACGGCGCCATTATCAAAGGTATCGGGGCCCCCGGCCGCGTACCGCGAGCAGAGCTCGCGGTAGAACCGCACGGCCCCGTCATCCGGCGCCTGCACGGCGAGCGCGTCGAAGAGCCTGCCCGCGGCCACCCAGTCACCGGCCCTGAAGGTCGCGAGAGCTTCCGCGAAGCCCGTGTGCCGGGCCGCCACCCGGGGCTCCAGAGCCCCCGCGACGCCGGCGAGCTCGTGCACGACGATGGGCGTCGACTTGCCCGGGAGCAGGAAGGCACCGAGTTCCCGGGTGGCAAAGCCGTCGCACCCGGCCAGGGTGTCGGCCGACACCAGGATGCGGGTGCCGAGGAGCTTGTTGAGGCCCTCGATGCGGGAGGCCGTATTCACGATGTCGCCAACCGCGCGGAACTGCACATGCTTGCTGCCGCCGATGTTGCCGAGCCGGATCGGCCCCGAGTGCAGGCCGATGCGCGTGGGGAGCTGGGGCCGGCCCGGCTGCACGTTGAAGCGCGCGACGGCCGCCGCCACGGCCAGTGCGCCCTGGCAGGCCCTGGCCCGCGCCGTGCTGTCCGGGGTTGCCGTGGCCCAGATCGCCATCATCGCATCGCCCACCACGTCGGTGACCACGCCGCCGGCCTGCTCCACCTCGGCGAACAGCGCCTCGTAGTAGTCGTTCATCAGGGCGCCGAGTTCATCCGGGCTCAGGGTCTCCGCGAGACGCGTGTACTGCTCGCCGTCCGTCGCGAGGCAGGTGCCGTGCAGGAGCTGGGCGTTGGCCTTGAGGTCGTCCAGGTTCTCCATCAGCCGGTCGACGGCTTCGGGCGGGATGTAGGAGCCGAGGGCGCGCAGCACCCGCTGGCGCTGGGCCTGGGTCTGGCGGTACTGGGCCAGCAGGCCGAGCAGCAGTGCCACCGGCAGCTGCACCGCCAGGGGCACGACGACCGGCAGCCAGTTGTTGGTGGCGTCGAACACCCACCAGGCCCAGGCGAGGTAGAGGGGCACCGCGAGCACGCAGAAGGCCACGGCGGTGAGGGGCACCAGCAGGCGGCACATGAGGCCGGCGAGCAGCCCCCAGAGACCGAGCACGAGGAGCTGGGGCCCGAAGCGCAGGGGCCGCACGGCCGTGCCGTCCAGCATGTTGGCCACGGCGGTCGCCGCGATCTCCACGCCGGAGAGATCCAGGCCGGTATCGTCGGAATAGACCGAGTAGAACCCGTCCTTCTGCTCGGGCTGGAATTGCTCGGAGAAGCCGACGAGCACGATCTTGCCCCGCATGTCGAGCGTCTCGCCGCCGAGCGCCCGGGTGTAGGGGACGGTGAGCACCGAGCGCGGCGGCCCGTAGTAGTTGAGATAGCGGGTCTCGGTGCCCTGGTAGAGCTCGAACAGCGAGCGGAGGCTTGCCAGCTGCAGGTCAGTGCCAGTCCGCAGGCGCAGGCCCCACCGCTCCTGGGTGGCCCCGGCCGCCGCACCGTCGGTGGCGAGGCAGCCCCGGGCCTGCCGGGCGAGCGTCGTCACCTCCCGGGCGGCCAGGACCTCGAGCTTCCCGGCCGGCAGGGCAGCCAGGCCCGGGCAGGCACGGCGCAGGTCGTCGTACCAGCCGCCGGACTGGCGCAGCATCCAGGCCTGGAAGATCACGGTGGGCAGCGTGGGCAGCCCGCCCGCCGTGTCCTTGTAGGTCCAGAACTGGCTCACCTTCACCGGCACCACGGGCAAGGGGAACGGGGCCACCGCCAGGGCGCCCGCGGCGACGACCGGGATCGGCGGCACCAGCTGCTCGGTGGTCACCATCAGCCGGCCGTCCCGGGTGCCGCCGACGGCGGACTTGCGCAGGAAGCCGGTGAGCACGACGTTGCCCGCGTTGCCGATGGCAGTGCCGAGGCGCTGGTCGCCCGCTGCCACGTCGGGGTCGTCGAAGAGCACGTCGAAGGCGATCACCAGGGCACCGTCGGCCGCGAGCCGGTCGATCAACTCTGCGTGCAGGGTCCGCGGCCACTTGGCTGGTTCATTCGGCAGGCCGAAGGCGTCGCTGGACACCTTGTCCAGGCTGACGACCACGACCTCGGCGGGCGCCGGCCGGGTGCCCCGCAGCTGGAAGAGCGCGCCAAGGCCGAGGTTCTCCTCGAAGCGCAGCACGGCGGGAACGGTCCCCGCGAGGATGCCGAGGACGGCCACCAGCAGGCCGAGGAGCAGGGCCGGCAGCAGTCGGCCCTGCATCAGTCCGTGGCGTCCCGCACGCTGCGCAACCCGGCCGTGCTGGTGATGGTCACGCGGCTCCGGCCCAGGGACACCCAGCCCCGCCGTTGCCAGTCCTGGAGGTACTGGTTGACGATCTGGCGGGACACGCTCATGAAGCCGGCCAGGTCCGCCTGGGAGATGCGCAGGGTGACGCCGTCGGCCGCGGTGCTGCCGTGCTCGTCCGCCAGGCGCAGCAGCCGCCGGGCGAGGCGCCCCTGCACGGACAGGAAGGCCGCCTCCTCGATCAGCTCGCTCGTCCAGCGCAGGCGCTTGCAGAGGAGCGCGATCAACTGGGCGGCGAGCCTGGGCTCCCGCTCGATGAGCGCCAGCAGGTCCGCCCGGCGCACGACGAAGAGCTCGGTGTCGGCCAGGGCCTCGGCGCTGGCCGTGCGGGCCTCGCCGTCGAGCACGGCGATCTCGCCGAAGCTGTCCCCCGGTTCCATGATGTTGAGGAACACCACCTTGCCGCCGGGCGTGGTGGCGCTGATCCGCACCTGGCCCGCGATCACGCCCAGCAGCGAGTCCCCGGGATCGCCCTGGCTGAAGATGCGGGTGCCCTGCCGCAGCGAGCGGCGGACGGACAGCGTGGCCAGCTTGTCGAGCGCGGCGTCGGGCAGGTCCCGGAACAGCCGGTTGGCCTTCAGCACCACGCGGGCGGTCAGTGTCATGGGGTGAGTTCCGGCTATCTCGTCCGTTGTGTCAAGTGGTTGACAGAAGGGACGTGCCGGCCGGGTGACAGTCGAGTCGCAGCCAGGGGCTAACCACCAGGCCGCCGGAGAAAGGGACCCCACGCCCAATCAGTCCGGCACGCCCGGTGGGGAAAATCCCACGACCAGCCTGGCCGGCTCGGGACACGCTGCAGCCCGCCCCCCGGATTAATCCTCCAGCGGGGGAATGGCCGGCCAGGATTCCCAGCCTCCCCTCTCCGGAAATCATTGTCGTCCAGTGTCCACCCTTTGACAGAACCGCCGCCCCCGACCGCGCAGTATCAATCCCGGGACGACGACACCGCCACTCACAACACGCTGGGAGCACGAGCATGAAGAAGCTGACCAATACCGCCCTGATCACCTCCGGCCTCCGCGGCTTTGCCTGCGCCGGGCTGGCAACCGCCATCACCGCGTTCTTCTCCTGGAGCTTCGTCAGCTCCACGGCAAGCCTGGACTGGATGGGCAGCCACAGCATCTACGCGACGGACCTCCGCGCTTGAGGATTGCGACGGCACCGGGCAGGGATTGAAGTCCGGGCAATCCCGGTCCGGTGCCGCTATCCTCGCGGGCATGACCTCCTTCGACAGTTTCCTCGCCTCCGCCAACGCGTTCCTCTGGCAGAACACCGTCCTCTTCATCATCCTCGGTACCGGCATCGTCTTCACGATCTGGTCCCGCTTCTGCCAGTTCCGCGCGCTGACCCACGGCGTCCAGGCGATCCGGGGCAAGTACGACCACGCGGGAGACCCGGGCGCCATCAGCCATTTCCAGGCGCTGTCGGCCGCACTGTCGGCCACGGTGGGCCTGGGCAACATCGGCGGCGTGGCCATGGCGATCAGCCTGGGCGGGCCGGGCGCCGTCTTCTGGATGTGGGTGGTGGGCTTCTTCGGCATGGCGCTGAAGACCACCGAAGTGACCCTCGCCATGCTCTACCGGAATACGGACGACCCGGATAATCCCCACGGCGGCACCATGTGGGTGATCAGCAAGGCGCTGGCCGGGCGCGGATCGGGCCTGGGCGCCCTGGGCAAGGCCATCGGCGTGC
>CAZTGY010000157.1:0-6716 GCA_964613445.1 uncultured Chromatiaceae bacterium
TCGGGGTAGCCGCTCACGGGATCCACGCCCGTCGCCGGATCGAAATTGGCGCCGGCATCCTGCTGGAAGTAGACGCGGGCCGTGACGGCGCCCTCGGCGGTGTCGGTGCAGTGGCCGGCCGTCAGCAGCTTCGTCGGGCTGATCAGCGACCCGGTGCAGCGCCAGATGAACTCGCCGGCGGCGTCGTAGAAGACGACGAGCCCGACATAGGGGTGCTCGGCATCCTCGACCCAGTCATTGCCGGTGATCGCCGAGGCGGGCTGCAGGGCAAGGACAAGCAGCAGGCAGGTGACGACCTGGAACAGTTGTTTCTTCATGGCAGATTTTCCCCCTAAGGTGTTCTTGTTGTCGGGAAGGGCAATCGCCCCGGCGGCGGCTGCCGTCGGACCAGTATAGCCGCACGCCGCTACTCCGGATCGCCGCCGTCCCACGGCCGCTGCAGATCAGGATCTACCGCCGCCAGCGTCTTGCCGATGGTGCGGTCGTCGTACAGCACGCCCACCACCAGCCGCGCCAGGTCAGGACGCTTGATGAAGCCCATGGTGGCGGGATCCTCGCTCAGTATCCCCCGCCCCGTGGCCACCACGCCGGGCGGCAGGCCGCCGGGCCGGATGATGGTGTAGCCGAGCCCGCTGGCCCGGAAGTGCTCCTCCGCCGCCGTCTTCTGGGGCAGTATCTTCGACAGCGCCAGGCGCGAGATGAGCGGGGCGGCCTCGCGGCTGTCGCCGGCACCCACGGTGCTGATGAGGATGACCCTCGGCACCCCGGCGGCCGCGGCGGCTTCTGCCACGTTGATGTTGCCCCGCCGGTCCAGGTCCGGCTCCGACAGCCCGGCGATGGTGGCGATGGCGGCGTCGAAGTTGCCGGCCTGGACGGCCGCCTGCACGGACGCGGGATCGAGCACGTCACCCACCGCAAAGTTCACCCCAAGGGGCTCCAGCTGGCTCCGATCGGAGCTGGCCCGGACGAAAGCGGTGACCTGGTCGCCGTGCTCCCGCAGGTCCCGCACGATCTCGGTGCCCAGCTTGCCGGTGGCGCCGAAGACGATCACGTTGCGCCCCCCATCGGCGGGGACTGGCGCCAGGGCGAACTCGCTGCCCGGCAGGCTGGGCTTCAGCGTCAGCAGGACGAAAGCCGCCAGCGCCGCCACCAGCAGCACCACCAGCCCCACGAGGGCGCCGACGAACTTCAGGAATCGCTTCATGGTCGAGAGGATAGGCTGAATCAAGCCCTTGCGGCCAGCGCGCCGCGTGGCATTGTAGCTGCCGCATCCAGCCTGCATTCTTCGATGAACGGCTCCCGGCTAGACTCTGTCCATGCCCGAAGTACCCACCCACAGCCTCTCCCGACTTGGCAACGAGCTGGCCGAGCAGGCGCGCCAGTACGCGCGGCTCATGCGCCTCGACAAGCCGGTGGGCATCTGGCTGCTGATGTGGCCGACGCTCTGGGGCCTGTGGATCGCAGGCGACGGCACGCCGCAGCCGGTGAACTTCCTGGTCTTCGTGGCGGGCGTGATCGTCATGCGCTCCGCGGGCTGCGTGATCAATGACTTCGCGGACCGGCGCATTGATGGCTCCGTAGCCCGCACCAGGTCCCGGCCGCTGGCGGCCGGGCAGGTGGCCCCCGCCGAGGCCCTGGCCCTGTTCGCCGTGCTCGGGCTCATGGCCCTCGCCCTCCTGGTGCTGCTGAACCCCCTCGCGCGACTGCTGGCGATCGGGGCCGCGGCGCTCACGGTCATCTACCCCTTCAGCAAGCGCTGGCTCTCGGCGCCCCAGCTGCTGCTGGGCGCTGCATTCGGCTGGGGAATTCCCATGGCCTTCGCGGCGGAAACGGAAGCCGTGCCCCGGCTCGCCTGGCTGCTGTGGCTGGTCGTCGTCGTGTGGGCGGTAATCTACGACACCATGTACGCCATGGCCGACCGGGAGGATGACCTGCGGATCGGCGTGCGCTCCACGGCGATCCTGTTCGGCAGCGCGGACCTGTTCATCATTGCCCTCCTGCAGGCCGTGCTGGTCATCGGGCTGCTGCTTGCCGGGCGTGAGGGCGGGCTCGGCATCTGGTACCAGGCGGGGGTGGCCGGGGGCGCGCTGCTGCTGGCGAGCCAGCTGTGGACGATCCGCCACCGGGACCCGGTGGCCTGCCTCGACGCCTTCCGGGCCAACCAGCATTTCGGGGCGGCGATCTTTGCGGGCATCCTGCTCGACTACACCTTTCGCTCCGTCACCTGAGCCGGCGTGTAGGCCACCGTCCAGAGGGACAGGCGGGAAACGCCGGCTGCCTGGAAGACGCTGGCGACGGCCTCTGCCGTGGCCCCCGTGGTCAGCACGTCGTCCACCAGCAGCACGCGCTGGCAGCGGGCGGCGGCCCGCGGGTCGGCCAGCGCGAAGGCGTTCCGGAGATTGTCCCGCCGGAGGGCGGCGCCGAGGGCAGACTGCTCGGGCGTCTGGCGGACCCGGCGGCAGAGGTTGGCCCGGAGCGGCCAGCCCCGATCCTGGCAAACGCTGCGGGCGATCTCTTCCGCCTGGTTGAAGCCCCGGGCGGCCTCCCGGCGCCAGTGCAGCGGCACCGGCACCACGGCGTCGGGCGGCTCGGGCAACCGGGGCATCCGCCAGGCCAGCAACTGCCCGAGGCCGCGGGCCACCGGGACCTGGCGCCCGAACTTGGCCGCCAGGATGAGGCGGTCCACGGGGTACTCATATGTAAGGGCGCTCCGGACCTCGGCGAACCCGGGCGGGGGCGGAACCGGGGTCGGGAGCCAGGGCAGGTCGGCCAGGCAGCCGCCACACGCGGGGACACCCGTCCCGGCGGGCGCCCCGCAAAACAGGCAGCGCGGCGGGAAGAGGGCGTCCAGCACCTGGTCAACCCGTTTCCAGACCATGAGTTGACAGCCTCCCGGGGGCGTTCCGATACTGCCGCTCGATTTAGCAGGTGGAGACCGGTCCGGTCCCGCCGAATAACCGGGGTTTTGGCATGGAAATGATCCGCACCGACTGGACGGTGGCCGAGGTGGCCGAGCTGTTCGGCCTGCCGATGCACGAACTCCTGTTCCGGGCCCATTCGGTGCACCGCGCGCACTTCGATCCCGCGGAGGTGCAGATCAGCACCCTGATGAGCATCAAGACCGGCGGCTGCCCCGAGGACTGCGGCTACTGCCCCCAGAGCGTGCACTTCGACACGGGCCTGACGCCGGAAGCGCTGGTGCCGCTGCCGGCCGTCGTGGCCGCAGCCCGGGCCGCCCGGGACCGGGGTGCCACCCGCTTCTGCATGGGTGCCGCCTATCGCAACCCGAAGCCCGGCCAGCTGGCGAAGATCACGGCGATGGTCCGGGCCGTCCACGACCTGGGCCTCGAGACCTGCGCCACGCTGGGCATGCTGACCCGTGACCAGGCCGATAGCCTCCGGGATGCGGGCCTCGACTACTACAACCACAATCTGGACACGTCCGAGGCTTTCTATCCCCAGGTGATCTCCACCCGGACCTACGCCGACCGGCTCGACACGCTGAAGACGGTCCGCGACGCGGGGCTCAAGGTCTGCTGTGGCGGGATCATCGGCCTCGGCGAGGCTGACCAGGACCGCATCGAGCTGCTACACACGCTGGCCACGCTGCCGGAGCACCCGGAAAGCGTACCCGTGAACCAGCTGGTGCAGGTCGAGGGAACGCCGCTGGAGGGCGAGAAATCCGTGGACCCGCTGACCTTCGTCCGGGTCATCGCCGCGGCCCGCATCCTCATGCCCCGCTCCCGCGTGCGGCTCTCTGCGGGGCGCACCGACATGAGCGACGAACTGCAGGCCCTGTGCTTCTTCGCCGGTGCCAACTCGATCTTCTATGGCGAGCAGCTGCTGACGACCCCGAACCCCGCCGCCGACCGGGACCGGCAACTGCTGGACAGGCTCGGACTCCGGCCGGCGCCCCCGGCAACGGCATGACATCAGCGCCAATCGACCGGCGTCAGGTCCGCCGCTCATTTTGCAGGGCGGCGGGCAGTTACGACGGGGCGGACGTCCTGCAGACCGAGGTCCGGGACCGGCTGCTGGAGCGCCTGGACTGGATCCAGCTCAAGCCGCATCGCGTGCTCGACCTGGGCACGGGCACGGGCAAGGCTCTCCCTGCACTGGCAGCACGCTTTCCCGAGGCGGAGATCGTGGGGCTGGATCTCGCGCCCGCCATGCTCCGGGTGGCCGAGGCCCGGCCGGGCGGCCGGCGCCCCGTGCTCGTCTGCGCGGACGCTGCGCGTCTCCCTTTCCCGGACCAGAGCGTGGACCTGGTGTTCTCCAGCCTTGCCATTCACTGGAGCCCGGCGCTGGACGAGGTCCTCGGCGAGGTCCGCAGGGTGCTGCGGCACCCGGGCCTGTTCACGTTCACGACGCCAGGCCCCGGTTCCTACCAGGAACTGCGCCGGGCCTGGCGAGCGGTGGACGAGGCGCCCCACGTGATGCCATTTCCCGAAATGCGGGCGCTGGGCGACGGCCTGGTGCGCGCCGGCCTCGCGGAGCCGGTGATGGACACGGATACCGTGATGCTGCAGTACCGGGAATTCGGGCAGTTGATCGCCGATCTCCGGGCCACCGGGACCACGAACGCCAGCGCCGGGCGGCGCCCGGGCCTCACCGGCCGGCAGGCCTGGTCGCAGCTGACCGGGGCCTACGAGCAGGAGCGGGGTGCCGACGGCCTGCTGCCGGCCACCGTCGAGGTGGTCTTCGGCCAGGCGTGGGCGCCGGGTGCGCAGCGCGGACGTCGCACCGCGGACGGGGAGTTCGCGGTGCCGGTTGAGCACCTCAGGCGCCGGCCGAACTAGCGCGCCCGGATCCCGGACCAGGCGACGCCACCGTCCCCCGGCGGGGCTCCCCGTCAGGCCGCGCCATAAATCGCTGTTTCACCACACTTAATGCCGGCCGGCGGCAGGCCCGCGCAAATTGCGCCGGCGCAGGCTGTTCAAGTAACATTTCGCGGCCCGCGAAGGGGTTCTACCGTGCATTCGTTCGAGCTTCGGCCGAATTCCTCCCTGACGCCCCGCGCCGCCACCTGGTTTTACGGCTCCCTGGTGGCTGTATTGCTGTGCGTGGCGATCGGGTGCACGTTGCTTGGCTTCTGGCCGGTGCTGCCCTTCGCCGGACTGGAGGCTGCCGTGCTGCTCGGGGCGGTCCACTGGGTCCGGCGCCAGGGCTCGGCCCGTGAGTACATCCGGGTGGACGAGGCCACCGTCGTGGTTGAGAAGTGCCTCCCGGGCCGGCGCGGAAACAACGCCAACGTGGCCTACGCCTTTCAGAGGCCCTGGATGCGCATCGAGCTTTGCCGGGGCCGGCCGGCCCACTGGCCAAGCCGGCTGCTGTTCAGCTCACGGGGCCGGAGCGTGGAAGTTGGCGCATTTTTGACGGACGGCGAACGCCGGGGACTGAAGAACCGGCTGGCAGAATTGCTGGCTGACGATGACCTATCAACGGGAAGAAACTGACATGCATCGAGTTGCCAACCACGCCCGCCGGCCTGTTCCTGGCGCCCTGCTCACCAGGCTGCTGGCCACCCTGCTGGCCTCCGTGGCGGCCCTTCCCGCACAGGCCGCCTGGACGCTCAACATGACACAGGGCGTCACGTCCACGGCCCAGGAGGCCTACGACCTGCACATGCTGGTCCTCTGGATCTGCACGATCGTCGGGATCGGTGTCTTCGCGGTAATGATCTACGCGATCGTCACCTTCCAGAAGGCCAAGGGCGCGGTGCCCGCCACCTTCACCCACAGCACCAAGGCCGAGGTGATCTGGACCGTCATTCCGACGCTGATCCTGGTTTTCCTGGGCTACCAGACCGCGCCGGCACTCGTCCGTATCGCCGACACCCGCAATTCCGAGATGACCATCAAGATCACGGGTTACCAGTGGAAGTGGCAGTACGAATACGTGGGCGAGGACTACTCCTTCTTCAGCACGCTCGCCGACACCAGCAACGCTGCCCGTCAGCTGGGCTCCGGCCTGAACCCCAGGGACGTGGACAACTACCTGCTCGAGGTCGACAACCACCTGGTCGTGCCGGTTGGCGTCAAGATCCGTTACCTGCTGACGGCCAATGACGTGCTGCACGCCTGGTGGGTGCCCGCCTTCTCAGTCAAGCGGGATGCCATCCCCGGCTTCGTAAACGAGGGCTGGTTCAAGGTCGACAAGCCCGGCGTGTACCGCGGGCAGTGTGCAGAGTTGTGCGGCAAGGACCACGGTTTCATGCCGGTCGTCGTGGAGGCCCTGCCAAGAGCGGAGTTCGACGCTTGGCTCGCCGCGAAGAAGGCCCCGGCCGCCGTCGCTGCCAATTAATCCAGTCAACCTGAATGCCGAACTCGGAGCACGAGAGATGAGCACCACCAACCCGCACGCCGGACACTCCCATGAGCATGGGCATGAGCATGACCATGGGCACGATGACCATCACGGTCCGGCCAAGGGCCTGTCGCGCTGGCTCTTTACCACCAACCACAAGGACATCGGCACGCTCTACCTGCTGTTCGCCCTGGTAATGCTGTTCGTCGGCGGGGCGATGGCCATGGTCATCCGGCTGGAACTCTTCCAGCCAGGCCTGCAGTTCGTGAACCCGGACTTCTTCAACCAGATGACCACCATGCACGCGCTGATCATGATCTTCGGCATGATCATGCCGGCCTTCGTGGGCTTCGCGAACTGGATGATCCCGCTGATGATCGGGGCGCCGGACATGGCGCTGCCCCGGCTCA
>CAZTGY010000158.1:0-751 GCA_964613445.1 uncultured Chromatiaceae bacterium
TCTTCGCCGAGGACATCGAGCCCGCCCGCGTCGCGGCGCTCATCGTCGAGCCGGTGCAGGGGGAGGGCGGGTTCTACATCGCGCCACCGGAATTCCTGAAGGCGCTGCGCGGGCTCTGCGACCAGCACGGCATCGTGCTCATCGCCGACGAGATCCAGACGGGCTTCGGCCGCACCGGCAAGATGTTTGCCATGGAGCATTCCGGCGTCGAGCCCGACCTGATGACGGTTGCCAAGAGCCTGGCGGGCGGCTTCCCGCTGGCGGGCGTCGTCGGCAAGGCGCACATCATGGATGCGCCGGCGCCGGGCGGCCTCGGCGGCACCTACGCGGCCTCGCCGATCGGCTGTGCCGCGGGGCTCGCCGTGCTGGAGGCGATGGAGAAGGAGCAGCTTCCCGCGCGGGCGAACCACATCGGGAACCTGATCACCACGCGGCTCCGCTAGCTGGCCGGGCAGTACGACTGCATCGGCGACGTGCGGGGCCTGGGCGCAATGGTGGCCATTGAACTCGTGAAGGACGGCAATGCCGGTCAGCCCGATGCCGGCCTTACGGCCGGGCTGGTGCAGGGCGCTGCGAAGAACGGCCTGGTGCTGCTCTCGTGCGGCAAGCACAAGAACGTGGTGCGCTTCCTCGTGGCGCTCACCGCGAGCGATGCGATCGTGAGCGAGGGCCTCGACATCCTGGAGCGCACGCTCGGCGAATTGCGCGGGTCGGCTTCAGCCCGCCAGCGCCAGGCCTGAACCCATGACGT
>CAZTGY010000158.1:761-6637 GCA_964613445.1 uncultured Chromatiaceae bacterium
GATCCTCATCTATCTGCTGTTGATGCGCACGAACTGGCCGACCACCGCCGCGCTCCGCGCGGTGCCGCCGGTGAACTGGCTGGGCGGCCTGTTTGGCGCCGCCTACGTCGCGGCCTCGGCATTGCTTGCGCCGCGCCTAGGTTCCGCGCCGCTGCTGGCGCTGCTCATCGGCGGGCAGCTGCTGATGTCGCTGGTGCTGGATCACTACGGCTGGATCGGCTTCGCCGCCCATGAGATGAACGCGTGGCGGCTGGCGGGAGCGGTGCTGCTGGTGGCCGGGGTGGTCCTGATCGTGCGGAATTGAGTCCAAACCGGGACAATTCCTTGCAATCGGAAGGCTTGGAGGCTAGCGTGTAGCTATCAATCTACACGTGTAGCAACATGGCCCTGAATATCCGCAATCCCGAGGCCGAGAAGCTGGCCGCGGCCCTGGCCCGCCTGACCGGCGAGACCAAGACCGACGCCGTCACCAAGGCGCTCCGTGACCGCCTGGCGAGGGTGCGGCGGGAGCGTGCCGGGCGCCCGCTCGCCGACGAACTGGACGATCTCGCGGCCCAGTGCGCGCGACTGCCGCTTCTCGACCCGCGCAGCGAAGACGAGATCCTCGGCTACGACCACACGGGCGCCCCGGGCTGATGGTCATCGATTCCTCGGCGCTGCTCGCCATCCTCCAGGACGAGCCCGAACGCCGCGCCATGATCGAGGCCATCGAGAGCGCCGATCGCCGCTGCCTGTCGGTGGTGAACCTGGTCGAGGCAAGCATCGTGATCGAGACGCGTCGCGGGCCGACGGCGGCCCGCCTCCTGGACATGCTCGTCGAGCGCGCCGGCATCGAGGTCGTCGCTGTCGACCTGGAGCAAGGCACGCTGGCCCGCGCCGCCTTCGCGCGCTACGGCCGGGGCCGTCATCCGGCAGGACTGAATTTCGGTGACTGCTTCGCCTATGCCCTCGCCGCGGCCCTTGGTGAGTCGCTGCTGTTCAAGGGCCGCGATTTCAGCCAGACGGATGTCGTTCCGGCGCTGCCTGGCAGTGACAGAATGCGGCCGTGATCCCAGCTCCCTCCAGGCACGCCCGTCCCGTCGTCCTGCCCGGTTTTGACGGGCGGCTCCGGCAGGCAGGCCAGCCGACCACCGCCGTGGTCATCGGCGGTGGCCTCGCCGGCCTCGCCGCGGCCGTCGTCCTTCAGGAACGCGGCGTGCAGGTCACGGTGCTCGAGCGCGAGACCTTCCTCGGCGGCCGCGCCGGCGCCTGGACCGATCGTCTCAGGGACGGCACCACCTTCGACATGGAGCGGGGCTTCCACGCGTTCTTCCGCCAGTACTACAACCTGCGGCAGTTGCTGAAGCGGGTGGACCCGGAACTAGGCTTCCTGAAGCCGACCGACGACTACCCGATCCTGACGCCGACCGGCAACGAGTCCTTCGCCGGGCTGACCCACGCGCCGCTGGTCAACGTGGCCAAGCTCACCTGGCGCACGGAGACGCTCGGCCTCCGGGACCTGATGAAGGTCAACGTGCCCGCGGCGCTCGCCATGCTGCGCTTCGACTTCCGGCAGACCTATGCCGATTTCGATCACGTCACCGCGGGCGCCTACCTGGACTCGCTCAACTTCCCGGCGGTGGCCCGCCAGCGCCTGCTGCACGTCTTCGCCCACTCCTGCTTCAACCCGCAGGCGGACATGTCGGCCGCCGACCTGCTCCAGATGCTGCACTTCTACTTCACGGCGAACCACGACGGCCTGGTGTTCGACGTGGCCGACCGGCCGTTCTCGCGGGGGATCTTCGTCCCGCTGGGTGCGCTGCTGGAGCGGCTGGGCGCCCGGATCCGGACGGGCGTGAGCGCCCGGGCGCTGGAACGACGGGACGACAACCGGTGGGTCGTGGAGACCGACAGCGAAGCGCTCGCGGCCGACCTGGTCGTGCTCGCCACCGACGTGCCGGGCGTGAAGGCCATCGTGGGCGCGTCCCGGGGCCTGGATGACGCGGACTGGCGGCGCCGCATCGACTCACTGCGCGTGACCAACGCCTTCGCCGTCTGGCGGCTGTGGCTCGACCGCCCGGTCGCCGGCGGCCGGTCGGGCTTTGCCGGCACCGCGGGCGTCGGCCCCCTGGACAACATCTCCGTCTACGAGAACCTGGAGGACGAGAGCCGGGCCTGGGCAGCCCGCACCGGCGGGTCGGTGGTGGAGCTGCACGCCTATGCGCTGCCCGGCGGCTTCGACGCGGTGGCCCTGAAGCGCCAGCTGCTTGAGGGCCTCCACACCCTGTACCCGGAAACAGCCGGGGCATCCCTTATTGAAGAGCGCTTCCTCCTGCGGCAGGATTGCCCCGCTTTTGCGCCGGGCAGCCATGCATTGCGCCCGGAAGTCCGGACTCCGTTCCGTGGCCTCTGCCTCGCGGGAGATTTCGTGCAGCTGCCGTTCCCTTCCGCGCTCATGGAGCGCGCAGCGTCCGCGGGCATGCTCGCGGCAAGCACCCTGCTCGCCGAACGGGGCGTCGCGCCGGAGCCCCTGTGGTCGGTCGCCGTCCGCGGGCCCCTGGTGCCGCGAGCGTGAGCGAACTCATCCTCTTCGGGCGCCCCCTGCCGGAGTTCCCGGCCTGGTCAGCGCTGCCGGACTGGCAGCAGGCCGATCCCCGCTGGATGGCCAGCGCGCTGCAGGTTGCGCTGGACCGCCCGGGCGGCGGCTGGTTCGTGGTGGACGAGCGGCGCCGCTTCGGACCGGGCGGGGACCGGTCGCGGCCACTGAAGTACCGGATCGACGACCGGGAGCTGGTGTTCTGGCACGGGCCCGGCGGCCTGATGGCCGCCACGGACGCCTGCCCGCACATGGGCGCGTCGCTCGCGGCCGGTAGCGTGCGCAACGGCCGGCTGGTGTGCCCCTGGCACGGGCTGGAGCTCTGCGACAAGCCCCAGGGCGCCTGGCGGCCGCTGCCGGTCCACGACGATGGCGTGCTGGTCTGGGTTCGCCTCGACGATGCCGGCGAGGTGCCCACCGACCGTCCGCAGCTGCCCGTCCGGCCGGCGCGCTACATCGATGCCGTCGTGCGCCTCGAGGCCCGCTGCCGGCCCGAGGACCTGCTCGCCAACCGGCTCGACCCCTGGCACGGCGTGCACTACCACGGGCACACGTTCAAGCGCCTGCGGGTCGTCGAGCGCAAGGCCGACGAGATCACGGTACGGGTCGCCTTCGCCGTGATCGGCCGGCTCGCCGTGGAGGTGGACGCGCGCTTCCACTGCCCCGATCCGCGCACGATCGTGATGACCATCGTCCGGGGCGACGGGGAGGGCTCCATCGTGGAGACCCACGCCACGCCGATCGACGAGACGCGCTGCGCCGTGGTCGAGGCCACGCTCGCGACGTCCGACCGGCCCCAGTTCAGCCATGTGCTGCGCTTCGCCCGCTGGGCCCGGCCCTGGCTCGAGAAGCGCGCGGCGCGCCTCTGGGTCGAGGACGTGGCGTACGCGGAGCAGCGGCGGGTGGTGCTGGACCAGGCGGCGGGCCGAGCCCCTGCCGGCAGGCACTAGACGGCACCCGCCGTCAACCGCCGCAACGGACGAAAACGGCGCCGCAGAGCGTGGCCGATGCGGGTGATCGCCCCAGGCAGATCAGGTCAGAAGTGGGGCGGCGGATGTGCAGGGTCAGTTCCTCCACCGGCTCGTCCGCGAACTCCAGGCGCACGAGCCCGTCGTCCCGCACCTCGTAGCGATAATCGCGCACGTCCGGCCCGGCACCGGTCAGTTCGCGGGGCAATGCCAGCCGGAAGCGCGAGTCTCCTTCGGCGAGCCCGATTTCCACGGGCTCGTGGCAGGCCATGCCGATCGTCGCCGGCGCCCAGCGCCCCGCGAGGGTGCGCGGTGGATAGGCTTCCTTCGACGAGCTGGCAATGAGCCTGGAGATCGCGAGCCAGCGGAACAGGTCCGGAACCTCGTTTGCGTCCGGCGTGGTGGCGACGAAGGCCAGGTCGAGGTCGTTGGGACGGAACGGGACGGTGTAGAAGGGCATGCGCTTCATGTACGGCATGAGGGTGGACTCCCACAGGCCGTCGATGCCCACGCCGAAGGCCGCTTCGAAGGAGGTCTCCGACGGCTCGCCCTTCTTGAGCCTGTCGAAGTAGGCCTGGAGCTTCGTCGCATTCCGCAGGTTGTCGCCCAGGGTGGCGTAGTGAGCCAATAACCATGCCTGCGTGTACGCGCTCGATCCGCTGCGCACGTCCTCCAGTTCGTGGGGATTGAACCCGTCCGACAGCAGGACGCGCCAGTCGAAGACCGGCGGCCCGCTGCTCTTGAGGCGCAGCGGGGCCCGGCCGAGCCGGAATGACTTGCCGTCATCGACTACTTCCATGGCCCCGACCAGCTCCGCGAACCCTTCGCTGTACCAGGCCGGGTAGTCGTAGCCCTTGTAACGGAGCAGGGTGTGGCCGTACTCGTGCCGGATGGTCTCCTGCGCGGATTCCGCGTCCCCCTGCGCCGGCATGACCATCACCGGAGTCCGGCCGTCGGAGGTCGCGAAGCCGGCGATCAGCGGATTTTGCGCCACGGCCTGGAAGGACTTCTTCGTGGCGGTGATGAGCACGACTGCCTTGGGCGCGTCGGCGGGCGTCGTGATGCTCCCGACCTGGAGGAACGCGGCCCGGAAGGTCTCGAGCTCGCCCAGCAGCGCCCGGGTCTTGCGCTCCGGCGCGTCGCTGTAGGCGACGAAGTGGCGGTTTTCGTACCGGACCCACGGATCGTCGGCCCGGCACATGTCCTGATGCAGCAACAGGACGGTCGTCAAGGCCATGCACGTTGCGGGCAGCGCTCTCATGGGTCCCCCGGGTCAGTGCCGCGGAGGCACCGCCGAATGCGCGATCGTACGCACCGACTGCAACTCTGCCAGATTGTGCGGCAGGCCGGCCAGGCTAGGTAGTTCTCCTGAGTCCGGGCTGGCCCGGGCCGGTTGACGCGGTGCCTTCCGCGGCACTACCTTGCTTAGTTGGGGATGCGGAGCTGGAGTTTTTGCATGGTCAGGCTGTGGCTTCTCGTCGCGTTACTGGCGGCGGCCGGGCAGTCGCAGGCTGCCGATTCCGACCCCTTCGCCAACTACGGCGGCGCCCAGCTCTTCGCCCGCTTCTGTGCCAGCTGCCATGGCCCGCAGGGCGAGGGCGACGGCCCGGTGGCGCCGTCGCTCCGGGTGATGATCCCCGACCTCACGGAGCTGTCGAAGCGCTCCGGTGGCCGCTTCCCCGACGAGCGCGTCCGGGAGATCATTGACGGGCGGGCCGTGCTGCCGGCCCACGGCACCCGGCCCATGCCGGTCTGGGGCTACGAACTCGAGGCCCGCGCGGGCGCCGGCGACACGCCCGTCGCCCACCCGCGCGACGCGGCGCAGACACTGATCGACCGGCTGGTTGATCACCTCAGGTCCATGCAAAGGTAGTCCATGGCTTCCAGATCCTCCTGGCGCTCCATCACCGTCGTCGTCGATCCGCAGCAGAAGTCCCACCCGGCCCTGCAGAAGGCGGCTGCCCTGGCGGCCCGGTGCGGGGCCAGCCTGACCCTGCTCAACACCTTCGTGCTCCCCCAGCCCATGGCCGACGTGGCGCGCATCTCGGCGCGGGAGCTCATCAGCGCCGCGCTGCGCGACCGGCGCCGGCAGGTCGAGAGGCTCGCCGCGGGGCTGCGGCGGCGCAAGCTCAAGGTGAAGTGCGTCGTGGAGTGGGATTACCCCCAGAGCGAGGCGGTGGTGCGCCACGTGCTCGCCAACCGTCCTGACCTGCTCGTGGCCGAGACCGCCCGGCACAACCGTTTCGCCCGCTGGATACTCTCCAACACCGACTGGGAGCTCATCCGCACCTGCCCGTGCCCGCTCTGGCTGATGCGCGGCGGGAAGCTGCCCG
>CAZTGY010000159.1:0-6628 GCA_964613445.1 uncultured Chromatiaceae bacterium
CTCCACGAAGCAGCCGTAGTCGGCGATGTTGGTGACCTTGCCGAAGAGCCGGGTGTTGGGGGGATAGCGCCGGGATATGGCCTCCCAGGGATCCGACCCGAGCTGCTTCATGCCCAGCGAGACGCGATTCTTCTCACGATCGAAACGGAGGATCTTGACCTCGATCTCGTCACCGACGGTGACCACCTCGGAGGGATGCTTGACGCGCTTCCATGCCATGTCGGTGATGTGCAGGAGGCCATCAATGCCGCCCAGGTCCACGAACGCACCGTAATCGGTCAGGTTCTTGACCACGCCCTTGACGATGGAGCCTTCCTGCAGGTTCGAGAGAAGTGCTTCGCGCTCGGCGCTGTATTCCGCCTCGACTACGGCGCGGCGGGAAACCACCACGTTGTTGCGACGGCGGTCGAGCTTTATGACCTTGAATTCGAGCTCCTTGCCTTCGAGGTAGGACGGGTCGCGAACCGGACGAACGTCAACCAGCGAGCCAGGCAGGAACGCCCGGACGAATTCCACGTCGACGGTGAAACCGCCCTTGACGCGCCCATTGATGACGCCCTTGACGATCTTCTGGTGCTCGAAGGCGTCTTCCAGGGACTCCCAGGTGCGAACGCGCTTGGCGCGTTCCCGGGACAGGCGGGTTTCGCCGAAGCCATCCTCGACGGAATCAAGGGCCACTTCGACTTCGTCGCCGACGCGAACCTCGAGCTCGCCCCGTTCGTTCTTGAACTGGCTGGCTGGAATGACTGCTTCGGACTTGAGGCCGGCGCTGACCACGACCGCCTCGGAGGAAACTTCGATCACGCGGCCCATCAGGATTGTGCCGGGCTTGATCCGTGTATTGGCGAGGCTCTGCTCGAAGAGAAGGGCGAAATTTTCCGTCATGTGTGTCGATTTACCGCCCGAGGGCGGACCTGTATGTGTTGCAAGCGCCGGCCCAACGCGGAGGGCGGCGGTTAAACCAAACTACCGATTCGCCGAGGCGGCGGACCGGACCCAGTCTAAAGTCGTCGGCACGTCACGTCGTCAGGCTTCGTTCGGCGGCCCACTGCAGGACAACGTCCACCACGCGCGGTATCTCCATCCCCGTGGTATCCAGGATCCGTGCATCGTCGCTGGGCTTGAGCGGGGCGATGGAACGTTCCGAATCTCTCCGGTCACGTTCCACCATGTCCCTGGAAAGGGCGGAGAGGCTAACATCAATACCCTTGTCCTTCAACTGCTTATGACGCCTCCGGGCCCGTTCCTCGACGCTGGCGGTCAGGAAGACCTTCAGGCCGGCATCCGGGAAGATCACCGCCCCCATGTCCCGGCCGTCCGCGACGAGGCCTGGAAGACGGCGGAACGCCCGCTGGCGCTCGACCAGGGCCCGGCGGACACCTGGCAAGGCGGCGACACGGGACGCCCCGTCACCAGCCGCCTCCGAACGAATGGCTACCGTGACGTCCACGTCGTTCAGCAGGACCCGGGCCGGGTCGCCCCCGCTCAGGAATCGGACGGGAAGTCGGGAAGCCAGTTCGGCGACCGCGGGCTCCAAATCGAGCGCCAGGCCGCGCTGGATGGCGTCCAGGGCCACCAGACGGTACAGGGCGCCACTGTCCAGGAGGTGCCAGCCGAGCCGGTCTGCCACGAGGCGGCTTACCGTCCCCTTGCCCGCCCCCCCCGGGCCATCGATCGCGATGACCGGCGCCGCCGGGTCGCCCCGGAGTTCACCCATCGCCCGCCACCGTGACATCGAGGCCAATGGAGCATGCCTGCGCCGCGAACCCCGGAAAGGAGGTCGCGACGTTGGCCGTGTCGAGCACGGTCACCGGCCCCTCCGCCCGGGCAGCACCAACGGCGAAGGACATCGCCACCCGATGGTCACCCGCGCTGTCCACGGTTCCGCTCCGGAAGCGGCCGCCCCGGATGCGGGCCCCGTCCGGGAACTCATCCACGTCAATGCCGAGGTTCCGCAGGCCGTCGGCCATGACCCTGATGCGGTCGGTTTCCTTGTGCCTGAGCTCACCGGCGCCACGGACAACTGTTTCGCCGCCAGCGAGCGCTGCGGCGACGAAGATCACGGGGAACTCGTCAATGGCGAGCGGCACGAGGTCGGGAGGTACCTCGATCCCGCGCAGGCGGCATGGCCGCACGACCAGACGGCCGACTGGTTCGCCGGCATTGCCCGGAGGCCGTTCGATCCGGATGTCTGCTCCCATCGCCTCCAGGATCCGCAGGATTCCGGTCCGCGTGGGATTCAGGCCAACGTTATCGATGACCAGCTCGCCGGAGGACGCGAGGCACCCGGCCAGAACCATGAACGCAGCCGATGACAGGTCGCCAGGAACGGCGATCGGGCCAGCCACAAGCTTGCCGCCACCGGCAACGACTACCGTCGATCCCGAGCGGCGGAGCGGATAACCCAGCCGGGCAAGCATCTGCTCGGTGTGGTCCCGCGTCACCGCCGGCTCGGTGACCGAGGTCTCGCCGGCGGCGTAGAGTCCGGCAAGGAGTACCGCTGATTTCACCTGGGCGCTGGCGACCGGCATGTTGAAGGCAATGCCACGCAAGG
Source organism: uncultured Chromatiaceae bacterium (assembly GCA_964613445.1). GTDB lineage: Bacteria > Pseudomonadota > Gammaproteobacteria > Steroidobacterales > SHZI01. Next base: position 2,555 of record CAZTGY010000159.1, read on the forward strand.
TACTTGAGCCGGCAATGCGCACCGGCGGTGTCCCGTCCGTGGTTTCAATGCGGGCGCCCATCTGGCGGAGGGGCTGCGCAACCCGCTCCATCGGGCGCCGGCCGAGTGACTCGTCGCCATACAGCTCGGAGGGAAATGGCTGCGCGGCCAGCAGGCCCATGAAGAGCCGCATTGCAGTGCCGGAGTTCCCCATGTCGAGGGCCCGTCCGGCAGCGCGAAGCCCGTGCATGCCCTGCCCGACGACGTCGATCGTGGTGGCGTCGTGCTGGACGACCTCAATACCCATGGCGCGAACGGCGGCCATTGTCGCCAGGCAGTCCTCCCCGGGAAGGAACCCCGTGACGTGGCTGGTGCCCTCTGCGACGGCACCCAGCATCAAGGCGCGATGGGACACTGACTTGTCGCCGGGAACACTGATGCGTCCCTCCACACGGCTGGACGGTCGAATGCTCAGCTGCTGGCTCACCGGCCGAGGCCTGCCTGCCGAAGTGCTTCAAGGCTATGCAGCAGCCGCCTGTTCTGGTCCGGCAGCCCAACTGTGACCCGCAGGTGCCGCGGCAGCCCATAACCGCCGACGGGACGCACGATGACGCCCGCTTTCAGCAATCCCTCGTACCACGGCTCTGCCGGTCCGCCGGTATCGGCAAGGACGAAGTTGCCTGCCGATGGGGGCACGGACCAGCCGAAGGCCGTCAGCCCCGCACGCAGCTGGGCCATCCCTTCGTCATTCACCTGCCGTGAGCGCCGCACGTGATCACCAGCACCAAGGGCCGCCAATGCTGCTGCCTGTCCGAGCCCATTCACGTTAAAGGGCTGCCGTACGCGGTTGAGCAACTCGGCCACCTCGGGATGACTGACGGCATAGCCCACTCTCACGCCCGCGAGGCCATACATCTTGGAAAAGGTGCGACAAACGATCAGGTTTGGAAATGCACCCAACCAGGACAGGGTGTCCGGGCGGTAACCAGGCGCCATGTACTCCAGATAGGCTTCGTCGACGACCACCAGCACGCTCGGCGGCAAAGCGCCGATGAAGGCACGGAGGTCCGCGGGGGCAAGCCATGTTCCTGTCGGATTGTTGGGGTTTGCGATGAATACCAGGCGGGTCCGCCCGTTGACCCGGGAGATCATCGCCTCCAGCGAATGACCAAGGGGCTGGCTGCCCGACGAGCTGTTAGCGGGAGCAACGCGCGCAGTCCCTCCCGTCGCCTGGACGGCCAGGGAGTAGACAACGAAAGAGAACTCGGAGTAGATGGCCTCGCAGCCAACGCCCAGGAACGTCTCGGCAATTATCGAGAGAATCTCGTTAGACCCGTTGCCAGCAGTTATCTGTTCCGGGGCGACACCGAGACGGGCCGCCAGCCCCCGCTTCAATTCGAAGGCAGCTCCATCCGGGTATCGAGATGCGCCTGCCAGGCCGGCCCGCATGACGGCGATGCTCTCTTCCGGCGGACCGAGGGGATTCTCATTAGACGCCAGCTTGACGACGTCGGAGACGCCGTACTCCCTCTCGAGCTCCTCCAGGGGTTTGCCCGGTACATAGGGCTGGAGGCCCCGCACGCCGGGCGCTGCCAGGGTGGTGAAGTCGGGCTTCGGTCGCATTGACCAGTGGCTGGGCTGGGTGTGGGCCGTCAGAGAACGGCCCTGGGATAGGAGCCCAGCACGCGAAAGAGCTGCGCACGCTTGCGCAGCTTGGCCAGTGCAGGGGCCACCTTGCGGTCGTCGGCGTGGCCGTCGATGTCGACGAAGAACACGTAGTGCCACTTGCGCCGGCGCGAGGGACGGGACTCTATCCGGGTCATGTTGACGTCGTGCTCCGCGAGGGGCGCCAGGAGCTTCTGCAGGGCGCCGGCATCGTCGGTGTCCTTGATGGACAACAGGAGGCTGGTCTTGTCGCTGCCGCTCGGCTCCAGGAGCTTCCTGCCAATCACAAGGAAGCGGGTAGTGTTGTCCGGACGATCTTCAATGTCCGCAACGATCTTTGAAAGGCCATAAACCTCGGCGGCCGCATCGCCGGCAATGGCAGCGGTACCGTCCTCGTCCCTGGCGCGTCGGGCGCCCTCGGCGTTGCTGCTGGCAGAACACAGTTCCGCCTGTGGCAGGAATTCCCGGAGCCAACCGCGACATTGGGCCAGCGACTGGGGATGGGCACTGACCCTGACAACCCTTTCCAGGCTCGTCATGGTGCCCAGCAAATGCTGCCGGATGCGCATCTCGACCTCGCCGCAGATCTTGAGGGGCGAAGTGAGGAACATATCGAGCGTGTGGTTTACGGTGCCTTCCGTCGAATTCTCGATCGGCACCACGCCAAAGTCGGCGGCACCCGATTCCACCTCGCCAAAGACCTCGTCGATCATTCCGAGGGGCAGGGCACGAACGGAGTGCCCGAAGTGCTTGTAGACAGCCGACTGGCTGAAGGTGCCCTCCGGGCCGAGGTAACCCACCTTCATGGGCTCCTCCTGGGCCAGGCAGGCCGACATGATTTCCCGGAACAGCCGCACCATCTCCTCGTCGGTCAGCGGGCCCTTGTTCCGGGCAATCACGCCCCGCAGCACCGCCACCTCCCGCTCCGGACGGTAGAAGTCGGCCGCGGAGCCATTCCCGCCCTTGACGACGGCGACCTGCTGCGCGAGGCCGGCGCGCTCGGCAATCAACGCCTGGATGCGCTCATCCACCGCGTCGATCTTCTGCCGGAGGGCCCCGAGCGCCCTGGGCGCAGTGCCAGACCCGCGTGCGACCGTCTTTGCGCGCTTCTTCATGCTCACCCGCCGTTCAGGCCTTCGCGGCCACTCCCCCACCCAGGTCGCGGACGGCGAGGATTCCGGGGATCGACCGGATTCGCGCCAGGGTGGCGTCGGTGATCGCGCCGTCAAGGTCGATGATGGTGTAGGCCAGCTCACCGCGGGACTTGTTGAGGAGGTCCGCGATGTTGAGGCCCGCATCGCCGAGGCAAGTGGAGATCTGACCGACCATGTTCGGGACGTTGGCGTTGGCTATCGTGATCCGGTGGGCGCTGGTACGCGGAACATCCGCCTCGGGAAAATTCACGGAGTAGCGGACGATGCCGTCCTCGAGGTAGGAACGGAGGTTGTCCGCCACCATCACGGCGCAGTTGGTCTCGGCCTCGTGGGTGGACGCACCGAGGTGCGGCAGGGACACCACGCGGGGATTGCCGATGAGGCCACGGGTGGGGAAGTCGCAGACATACGCCGTCAGCTTGCCGGCGCCAAGTGCGGCGACGATGGCGGCCTCGTCCACGATTTCCCCGCGGGCAAAGTTGAGCACCACCGCCCTGTCCGGCATCAGGCGGATGCGCGCCTCGTTTACCAGCCCCCGCGTCGAGTCGAGCAGAGGCACGTGAACGGTCACGAAATCGGCCCGGCTGAACAGCTCGTCCAGGTTACGGGCCTGCTCCACCGCGGACGACAGCTGCCAGGCCCGCTCGACCGTGATCTGGGGGTCAAAACCAACCACCCGCATGCCCAGCGCCAGGGCCGCATTTGCCACCTGCACGCCGATGGCGCCCAGACCGATAACCCCAAGGGTACGGCCGGGGAGTTCGAAGCCCACGAACTGCTTCTTCCCTGCCTCCACTGCCTTGTCGAGTGCCGTGCCCTCCTCCTTGAGGTGCTCGACGAAGTTCCAGGCCTGGCAAAGATTGCGCGCACCAAGAAGCATGCCCGCGATGACGAGCTCCTTGACCGCATTGGCATTCGCTCCCGGGGCATTGAAGACCGGGATGCCGCGCTTCGAGAGCGCAGCCACGGGCACGTTGTTCACGCCGGCCCCGGCACGGGCCACGGCAAGGACCGAATCGGGCAATGTCATGTCGTGCATCTTCGCGGACCGCACCATGATCGCGTCAGGGTGGCCGATCTCGGATGCGACTTCATAGCGGTCACGAGGCAGCCTTTGCAGCCCCTCGACCGAGATGCTGTTGAGGGTCAGGATCTTGAAAGTCGTCTTCGCGCTCACTCGGAATCCTCTTGATCTGTCGTTGCTCGCGGCTTTGGTCGCTCAGCCGTGGCGCTTCTGGAAATCAGCCATGAAGTCGACCAGGGCAATTACGCCTTC
>CAZTGY010000160.1:0-1598 GCA_964613445.1 uncultured Chromatiaceae bacterium
GCGGAGCTGGGCCTTCTCAAGAGCGGGAAGGCGATGGCGATACAGGTAGCGGCGCTGGAAGTCGCCGATGGCAGGCACGATGCACAGTTCCCGATCGACGTTTTCCAGACCGGCTCGGGGACGAGTTCGAACATGAATGCCAACGAGGTGATTGCACGCCTGGCGACGAAGCGCCTCGGCTCCGAAGTGCATCCCAATGATGACGTCAACATGGGCCAGAGCAGCAATGACGTCATCCCGACTGCCATCCATGTCAGCGCTGCCCTCGAAGTCTCGGAGGCACTTCTGCCGTCGCTCGCGCACCTGCGCGAGGTGCTGGCAGCCAAGGCAAAGGCAACCGACGACGTCGTGAAGACCGGGCGCACTCACCTCATGGACGCCATGCCGGTGCGCATGGGCCAGGAGCTGGGGGGGTGGGCCCAGCAGGTCGCCAATGCCGAAGCACGGCTCCTGGACTGCCTGCCGCGGCTCACGCGGCTCGCACAAGGCGGCACCGCGGTCGGCACGGGCATCAATGCGCACCCGAAGTTCGGCAAGAAGGTCGCCGTCCTCCTGGGCGAGCATACTGGCGTGAAGTTCGATGTCTCCCGGAATCTCTTCGAGTCGCTCAGCTGCCAGGACACCGCCGTCGAGCTGTCGGGCCACCTTCGAACGCTGGCCGTTGCATTGATGAAGATTTCGAACGACCTGCGCTGGATGAACAGCGGGCCGCTGGCCGGGCTTGGGGAGATTTCGCTTCCCGGCCTCCAGCCGGGAAGCAGCATCATGCCCGGCAAGGTCAATCCGGTGATTCCCGAGGCAGTAGCCATGGTCGCAGCCCAGGTAATTGGCAACGACACCACCATCACCGTGGCTGGCCAGTCCGGCAATTTCCAGCTCAACGTGATGCTGCCGGTCGTGGCTTACAACCTTCTCCAGAGCGTCCAGCTGCTGTCGAATGCCAGCCGGGTCCTGGCTGACAAGGCGATCGAGGGTTTCAAGGTCAATCACGACAAGCTCGCGGAAGCCCTCGATCGCAACCCGATTCTCGTGACCGCGATGAACCCCGTCATCGGCTATGAGAAGGGCGCGGCCATCGCCAAGAAGGCCTATGCGGAGCGGCGTCCGGTCCGTGACGTCGCCGCCGAGCTGACCGACCTGTCGAGCAAGGAAATCAGCCGCCTGTTGAATGCCAGGGATCTGACCAAGGGCGGCATAAAGTCCTGAAACGGGCCGTACCTGCAAGGTGATCGACAGGCTGATTGCCAGTCTCGGGAAGTCCGGCCCCCCCGTGGATCTGCCGCGGGAGGCGCTGGCCCGGCTGCCGGGCGCGATCGCGGCGCAACTGTTCCCCGACCCGCTGGTTCCTGCGGCCGTACTCGTCGGCCTCATGGCCCGGGCATCCGGCTGGGAAGTCCTGCTGACCCGGCGCACGGACCACCTGCGCGATCACCCGGGCCAGATAAGCTTTCCCGGCGGGCGGCTGGAGACAGGGGACGAAGGGCCACTTGCAGCAGCACTGCGCGAGGCTCGCGAGGAAGTAGGTATCGCACGAGAGTTCATCGATGTCGTCGGGTACCTGCCGTCGCACCCGGTGGTCACGGGTTTCGCAGTCTGCC
>CAZTGY010000160.1:1608-4485 GCA_964613445.1 uncultured Chromatiaceae bacterium
GGATCACGCTGCAGGCGGATCCCTCGGAGGTGGCCGAAATCTTCGGCGTCCCCCTGGATTACCTTCTGGATCCTGGGAATTTCATCGCTGGCGAGCGAACGGTGCGGGGCATCAGACTGCCCGTGTACACCTGCCAGTTCGGATCGCACCTGATCTGGGGCGCAACGGCACAGATCCTTCACTCCCTTCGGGAAAGCATCCATGCAGGAAAACAGTAAGCGGGACATCCGGATGTTGCTCGAGATCATGGCGGCCCTGCGCGATCCGGTGCGCGGGTGCCCTTGGGACCGGGAGCAGGACTTCGGCTCCATCGCACCGTACACGATCGAGGAAGCCTACGAGGTCGCCGATGCCATCGACAGGGATGACCTGCCGGAGTTGCGGGACGAACTCGGGGACCTGCTGTTCCAGGTGGTATTTCACGCGCAGATGGCGAGCGAGTTGCGCGCTTTCGACTTCGGCGATGTCGTGGAGGCGATCAGCGAGAAGATGATCCGGCGCCACCCGCACGTGTTTGGTGCCGGCCAGGTGGAATCTGCCGAGCACCAGCGGAAGGCCTGGGAAGCGCTTAAGGCCTCGGAGCGGGCGTCCGGTGGACGTGACTCGTCCGTGATGGGTGGTGTTGGCCAGTCCCTTCCGGCCCTGGCGCGGGCCGAGAAGCTGGGCAAGCGGGCTGCACTCGTGGGCCTCGACTGGTCGCACCAGGAAGGAGTTGCTGACAAGGTCCGGGAGGAACTCGGCGAGTTGATGCAGGCCCTTTCGCAGGGGGAGTCCCACCGGGTACAGGAAGAGGTCGGCGACCTGCTCCTGGCATGCGCGAGTCTTGCCCGGCATTGCCAGGTCGATCCGGAGGAGGCGCTGAGGCAGGCGTGTCGCAAGTTCGAGGCGCGCTTTCGCCGGGTGGAGGACGCGGTGCGGGCCCGGGGGCTCGAGTGGCGCAGCCTTGGCGCCGAGGAGCTGGACCGACTGTGGGATGAGGCCAAGACGCAGGGGTGATGCCTGCCGTGGGTCTGTCCCTCTGTCGCCATTTTGCCGGTGCCGGAACCCTTGTGGCATAGTCCGGCCGCATGATTGGTCCCATTCCCGATGCCAGCTGGCACCCGGCCAGCTGGCTGGCCCGCGTCGCCGGCCAGATCCCCGCCTACCGCGACACCCAGCGCGCACAAGCGGTGATGGCGGCCCTTGCGCGCCTCCCGCCACTCGTCACGTCATGGGAGGTCGATTCACTGCGCGAGCAGCTTGCCCTGGCGGCGGAGGGCAGGGCATTCATCCTGCAGGGAGGGGACTGCGCAGAGACCTTCGACGACTGTCGCTCGGACGTCATCGTCACCAAGCTCAAGATCCTGCTGCAGATGAGCGTGGTGATCATCTCGGGGCTTAAGCGTCCCGTGGTGCGGGTGGGGCGCATGGCGGGACAATACGCCAAGCCCAGGTCGGTCGATACCGAAACGCGTACCGAACAGACGCTGCCCAGTTACCGCGGCGACATCATCAACCGGAATGCCTTCACCGCGGAGGACCGTGAGCCCGATCCCGAGCTCATGCTTCGGGCCTATGAGCGTTCGGGTCTCACGCTGAACTTCATTCGCTCGCTGATTGATGGCGGCTTTGCCGATCTCCACCACCCGGAGAACTGGGACCTGGACTGGGTCAGCCATTCGCCCATGGCCGATCAGTACCGCCGGACGGTCCAGACCGTAGCCGATGGCCTCGACTTCTTCGAGAGCCTGACCGGCAAGTCAATCGACCAGGCGAGGCGGGTGGACTTCTTCGCTTCTCACGAGGGACTCCATCTGCCCTACGAGCAGGCCCAGACGCGCTTCCTCGAGCGCCGGCAGGCCTGGTACGACCTCACGACGCACTTTCCGTGGATCGGCGTGCGAACGAGCCAGCTTGATGGCGCGCATGTCGAGTTCTTTCGCGGCGTCCGCAATCCCGTCGGGGTGAAGATTGGTCCCGACACCACGCCCGGGTTCTTGCGCGGCCTTGTCCGGGCACTCAATCCCCTCAATGAGCCGGGACGGCTCACGCTGATCCACAGGCTTGGAGCAACGCGGATCCGGCAGGTACTGCCGGGGCTCATCGGCGCCATGAACGAGGCGGGCGCCCGCGTGGTATGGGTATGCGATCCCATGCACGGCAATACGGAGACGTCCAGTTCCGGGTTGAAGACGCGGAGGGTCGAAAACATCCTTGGTGAGCTGGACTCCGCTTTCGAGGTGCACCGCGCTGCCGGCTCGCACCTGGGTGGCGTGCACCTGGAACTGACCGGCGATCACGTCACGGAATGCACCGGCGGGGCACGGGGGCTGACCGACTCGGACCTGAAGCGCGACTACAGGACCCAGGTTGATCCGCGCCTGAATTACGAGCAGGCCATGGAAGTCGCCATGCGAATCGCTGGTCATGGACGAGCCGTTTGACAGCAAGGCGTTTCTCGCTTCGCTGACCCATCGTCCCGGCGTCTACCGCATGCTGGCAGCCGGGGGCGACCTCCTCTACGTCGGCAAGGCGCGGGACCTCCGCAAGAGGGTAGCCACGTACTTCGGCAGCAAGGCCCACCACCCGAAAACCCAGGCATTGATGGCTCAGACCGTCCGCGTCGAAGTGACGGTGACAGGCACGGAGCAGGATGCCCTGCTGCTCGAGCACAACCTTATCAAGGAGCATCGCCCCCGCTTCAATGTGGTCCTGCGCGATGACAAGAGCTACCCGTGGATCTACGTGTCGACCCAGCAGCAGTTTCCGCGCTTCGAATTTCACCGTGGTTCCCGGAAGGCGCCGGGACGCTACCTAGGCCCGTGGCCTGGTGCCGGTGCGGTACGCGAGAGTCTCGTCCAGCTGCAGAAGCTTTTCCGGGTTCGCCAATGTTCCGAT
>CAZTGY010000160.1:4495-6578 GCA_964613445.1 uncultured Chromatiaceae bacterium
TACTGTTCCTCGAGGGAAGGAACTCCGCCGTGCTGGGCAACCTGGTTGGCCGGATGGAGCAGGCTTCCGCCGAGCTGGACTATGAGAGGGCAGCTGTCCTGCGGGACCAGGTGGGCCTGATAAGGAAGATCCAGGCCGAGCAGGTCATCGCCGGAACAGGCATCGACGAGGCGGACGTGATCGGCGTGCACCAGGATGAGGCACAGGCCTGCATTGCCGTCATCCTGATACGGGGTGGCCGAGTGCTCGGCAGCCGGACCTGGTTTCCCAGGGTGGCTGCCGGGACCGAGGACGAGGAGGTGGTTGCCGCGTTCCTGAGTCAGCACTACTTCCACGAGCAGCCGCCGGCGGAGATTCTCGTGCCAGTTCCACCCCTGGACGCGCCGGTTCTCGAGGAGGCCCTGGCCGGCAGGGCCCGGCGCCGCGTCCTGATCCGGCACCAGGTCAGGGGCACCCGCAGGCGCTGGCTCGAGATGGCGGCGACCAATGCCCGCCAGGGGCTGGCCAGCCGCCTGGCCAGCGGGGCCTCGGTGCGCGGCCAGCTCGAGAGCCTGGTCGAAGCCCTGGGACTGGACGACGTTCCCCGCCGCATCGAGTGCTTCGACATCAGTCACACCGGCGGTGGCGAGACCGTGGCGTCCTGCGTGGTGTTCGGCCCGGACGGCCCAATCAAGTCCGACTACCGCCGCTTCAATATCCGTGACATCGAGCCTGGTGACGACTACGGCGCCATTTACCAGGTCGTGGAGCGCCGCTTTGCCCGGATCCGCCGTGGCGAATCGCCGGTTCCGGACCTGATCCTGATCGATGGCGGGCAGGGGCAGGTGGAGAAGGCGCGGGAGGCGCTGGAGGAGTTTCAGCTGGGCCATCTGCCACTGGTCGGGGTCGCCAAGGGCAGGGACCGGCGTGCCGGCGAGGAGAAGCTGCACTTTCCCGGCGATGCCACGGCCCGAACCTTGCCCCCGGGCTCGCCAGCTTTGCTGCTTGTCCAGCAGGTCCGGGACGAGGCCCACCGCTTCGCCATTACCGGGCATCGCCAGCGCCGTTCCAAGGCCAGGGTGACGTCGACACTGGAGTCGATTGACGGTCTGGGCCCCCAGCGCCGGCGTTCCCTGCTCCGGCAGTTCGGCGGGCTCCAGGGCATCCGTCAGGCAGGGGTGGCGGACCTGGCCAAGGTGCATGGCATCAGCCGGTCGCTTGCGCAGCGAATCTACGACCACCTCCATGGCGGCCAACCCTGATATCCCGTCGCGGCGGGAAGCCGGCCGGGTACCGGACGGGCTAGAATGCGTGCGTGTATCCCCAGTTCAACATTGCGACCTCGCTCACCTGGTTCCGTATCGCGGCCATCCCGCTTGTTGCCATCGTGTTCTACTGGTCTTCGCCCTGGGCCCGGCCTGCGGCGGCCATAGTCTTCCTGCTGGCGGCCATCACGGACTGGCTCGACGGGTACGTGGCAAGGCGACTGCAGCAAACGTCCCAGTTCGGAGCATTTCTCGACCCGGTGGCCGACAAGATGATTGTCTCCACGGCACTTATCCTTCTCGTCCAGTCCGATCCGCGGGTCGTCATCGCCGCCCTCGCGGCCATCATCATCGGGCGGGAGATTGCGGTGTCCGCCCTGCGGGAGTGGATGGCCGAGCTCGGCAATCGCCACCGCGTCGTGGTGTCCGGCTACGGGAAACTGAAGACCATCACCCAGATGACAGGGCTGTGCTGCATGCTCTTCGAACAGCCGCTTCTCGGGCTGCCCATGTATGAAATCGGGGTGGTTTTCCTCATTCTGGCGGCCGGACTCACCATCTGGTCGATGTTCGGCTATATTCGCGCCGCGTGGCCCGACCGGCCGGAAGGTGCGTCCCTTTCTTGACACGGCAGCGCCGCCCGGTAGCATATGGGCTTCTTGTAAGCGGGAATAGCTCAGTTGGTAGAGCGGTACCTTGCCAAGGTACAGGTCGGCGGTTCGAGCCCGCTTTCCCGCTCCAGATTCTGCCTCCGAACGGACGTCGCGCGACGTCGCCCAGCGAGGCCTATACAGCGGCTAGGTGGCAGAGTGGTCATGCAGCGGCCTGCAAAGCCGTGT
>CAZTGY010000161.1:0-6518 GCA_964613445.1 uncultured Chromatiaceae bacterium
AGGCGCTTCAGGACCAGCTCGATGTCGAAGCGCGCCCCCTTCATGTCCTGGACGCCGAGCGCCAGGTTCTCGAAGTCCACGAACACGGCAATCGCGACTTCGGCGTTTCTCGGGACGTCTGTGGCCATCGGGCTTCCTGATTCTGAAAATGCGGGACGCCGGCATCATCCCACAGGTGGCGTGCATGCCCGGGGCCTAACGGGTTGTTTTGGTAATTTTACTGCTATCCGGAAATCGTTTTGCTAGGCTTAAGGCATGGACCTCCGCCAGCTCAAGTACTTCTGCGCCGTGGTGGACCAGGGCAGCTTCCACAAGGCCGCCGATGCCCTGAACATCTCGCCACCCGCGCTGAGCCTGTCCATCAAGAAGCTGGAGACCGAACTCGCGGTCACGCTGCTGGAGCGCAAGCCGGGAGGGATCCTGCCTACCTCCTTCGGCAACTGCCTGTACCAGAGCGCCCAGCAGATCCGGGCCAACGTGGAGTCGGCCGTGGACCAGCTCAACCGGATCCGCGGGATCGGGAATGGCCGGGTCAATGTCGGCCTGCTCCCCTATGGCATCCCGTCGGCCATGGGCGAGCTCATCGGCCGGTTCTGCGACCGCTATCCGGGGCTCCGCGTGCAGACGGCACTCGGCTCCTATGGCTACCTCGTCGGCCGCCTCAACGAGGGCGAGCTGGACTTCATGGTTTCCGAATCCAGCGGCCCGGCCGGCAACAAGCGCATCGTGCACGAACCCCTGTTCCGGCTGCGCTACGGGCTGGTCGTCGGGCAGAAGCACCCGCTCGCCGGACGGCGCAACCTGAGCCTGGCGCGGGTCATGGACTACCGGCTTGCCTATGCCAGTACCTGGCGTGTGGTCCTGGACAACTGGGACGAGACCTTCTCGGCCGCCGGTCTGGCCCCGCCGCCGCCACCGATGGGCGAAGCGACCGACGACTTCCTGCGGGCCATGCTGGCCAACTGCAACATGGTGGCTGTCCTGCCCATGATCGGCACCATCAAGGACGCCATAGAAGCTGGCCAGTTGGCCGAGTTGCACGTGCCCAAGGTCGAGTGGTTCAGCACCGTCGCCCTGGTCTACCGGAATGACGAGGCACTGGCACCGGATGCGAAACTGCTGCTCGAGGAAACCCGCAGGGAACTCTCGGTCCCGCTCAACTGAGGCTCAGGATCATGGCCATTGCACTGGCAGGGAAGTTGGGCCGTCTGTACGTGCCACTGGTATTCCTGGTCGCGGCCTGCGGCCAGTCGGCGGCCAGCGGCGCGCAAACCACGCGGGCGGCTGACGCCCCGTCCGGCTGGCAGCACGTGGGCGGCGACCAGGGCGGCTCCCGCTATTCGCCCCTGGAGCAGATCGATCGCCGGAATGTCTGGCGGCTCGAACGGGCCTGGACCTGGCGTCACGGCGATTTCGGCAGGTTCCCCGAGCGCCGTGCCTTTTCCGGCTTTCACGCCACACCAATCCTGCTGCCCGATGCCGCTGGCGGGGCCCTCGTGGTGTGCACGCCCATGAATCGCATCGTCGCCCTCGATCCTGCCACCGGCACCGAGCGCTGGAGCTTCGATCCGCAACTCCAGGTGACGAAGTCGCCGAAGCGCCTCAAGTGCCTCGGTGTCACCTACTGGCACGACACCGCCGCGCCTGCCGGCCAGCACTGCGCGCATCGCATCGTGGCCGGCACCAACGACCGCCGCCTGGTCGCCATCGATGCCGGCAGCGGCAAGCCGTGCAGCGGATTCGGCACCAATGGCCAGGTGGACGTGAACCCGCTGTTCGCGGCCACGAAGCCCGCGCCCGACGATCCCTGGGGCGTCCAGTTCTCGGCACCGCCGGTGGTCGTGAATGGCGTCCTGGTGATCGGCCACATCAACAACATGAAGAACCAGTACGCCAGTGCCCCGAGCGGCGCGCTGCGGGCCTTCGATGCGCGGACCGGGGAATTTCGCTGGAGCTTCGACCCGATCCCGCGCAGCAAGGATCTGCCGCAGGCAGGCGACTGGACTCCCGAAAGCATGGCGACTACCGGGGGCGCGAATGCCTGGAGCCTGCTGTCCGTCGATGAGGAGAGGGACCTGGTCTTCATGCCTACGTCGAGCGCTTCGCCGAACTGGTTTGGGGGGACGCGGCCGGGAGACAACCGTTACGCCAACTCCGTCGTCGCGCTCCGGGGCCGCACCGGCGAAGTGGTGTGGAGCTTCCAGACCGTGCACCACGACGTCTGGGACTGGGACACGCCTGCCCAGCCGTTGCTGGTGGACGTGCCGAAGGATGGCCGCAACGTGCCGGCAGTGGTCGTCCTCACGAAGCAGTCGCTGGTATTCGTGCTGGACCGTGAGACCGGAAGGCCTCTCTTCCCCGTGGAGGAACGGCCGGTGCCGACCGACGGTGTCGCGGGCGACGTGCTGTCGAAGACCCAGCCCTTCCCGGTCAGGCCGCCGCCGCTGATGAAGACCAGCCTGACGCCAGACGATGCGTGGGGCCTCACCTTCTGGGACCAGAACCGCTGCCGCGACCTGATCGCCGGCGCGCGCCACGGCGACATCTTCACGCCGCCCAGCGAGAAGGGGTGGATCATGTTCCCCGGCTCGGCCGGCGGGATGAACTGGGGCAGCGGCGCCTGGGATCCCGGGCGGAGCCTGCTGGTCACGAACCTGTCGCAGATCGGCCTGTACCTGAAGCTGGTGCCCCGCAAGCAGGTGCCGGATGCCCAGGACTTCGATCCCACCCGCGGGGCGCCCATGGGCCCGCCGGGCATCATCGAGGGCACGCCCTGGGCGATCGAGCAGCGAATCCTTCTCGGCCCGACCATGATGCCGTGCACGCGCCCACCCTGGTCGACGCTCGTCGGCGTGGACCTGGCCGCGGGGGAAATCCGCTGGAGCGTGCCTCTGGGCACCATAGACAAGCTCGCGCCGGTGCCGATTCCACCACTGAAGTGGGGCGCGCCGGTGACCGGCGGCCCCATCGTCACCGCGGGCGGCCTGGTGTTCATCGGCTCGACGGGGGATGCGCGGCTGCGCGCCTTCGACACGGACACGGGAGCCGAACTCTGGTCCACGCCCCTGCCCACGTCGGCCCATGCAAACCCCATGACCTACGAGCGTAACGGCCGCCAGTACGTCGTCATCGCGGCCGGCAGCCATATGTTCATCAATGCGAAGACCATCGATGACTACCTCGTGGCCTATGCACTGCCGCAGAAGTACCTGGACGGCGCCAGATAGCCCGGATTAAGTGCCTGTTCAGCCTGCGAACGCCAGGCTGGCTGCGGCTATGGATTCCCCGGAAACCGCGTGCCATTATCGGCGCGCTTCGTCATTCGCAAGCCAACCTGATGCCAACACTAATGGCAGGAGAGCCTAAATCATGAAGTCGAGTCTCATCGCAGCGGTTGCGCTGCTGGCTATCGGCCCGTTGACCGCCTCCGCCCAGGACGGCGCCGGCCATTGCAACTACGTGCAGAAAAACATGTTCGCTGGCCCCTTCAAGGTGTGTGACCAGCCGGCGAGCCCCGAGAAGTGCACCGAGCTCGGCAAGACGGACGAGAACAGCGACGCCGCCCACGGCGCCGGCGACTGCGCCGCCGAGGGCCGGGTCGGCATCTGCGACATGGGCGACGCCGGGAAGCGCGTGTACTACGAAGGCGACCCGGGCGGCCTCGAGATCGGCTGCGGCTTCCAGGGCGGCGAATGGAAGACCGGCTGACGCCGGACCACCGACCGCGCCTTGATGCAAGAGGGCCGGCTCCGCGAGGAGCCGGCCCTTTTCATTTCAGGCCCCGGACGATGATGTTGGGGAGGCGGGAGTTGTCCCACCCGGCCCTGAGCGGCTCCATGCCGTTGTGCGGACCGAGCCGCACGATGACCAGGTCCAGCGCCCGGGACACATAGACGCGCTGGCCACCCCGGCCGAGCAGCATGAAGATGTCCGGCGCCAGGAACGGCTCCGTCTGCGGCCGCTCCCGGTCGTCGGGCCGGAGTTGCCTGTTGCCCATGCCGGGGCCGAGCCAGGTGAAGTAGCCGTAGCCCGGGTAGAGCGGCGACGGCGTGATCATGGCGTCGATCCATTCGGCCGGCAGCACGGGCACGCCGCGTACCACGCCCCGGTCTTTCATCAGCAGCCCCACCCGCACCCAGTCCATGGCGGGCGCGAGCATGCAGCAGGCGGTCATGGCCGTTGCGCCGTCGCCTTCCCGGTCCAGCCAGACTTCGGCGCGCTGACCGCCCATCGGGCGCCAGATCTTCTCGTCCAGCCACTCGCTCCAGGGCTGGCCCGTGGCGCGCTGTACGATGAGTCCTACGAGGGCCGCGTCGAGGTCGTTGTAGTCGAATTCCTGCGCCGGCGGCACGACGGCCGGCGTCCGCAGGTACACCGCCGCCCGGTCGGAGCTGTTCAGGAAGCGGAACGCGGAATCCCGGGCGAAGGGATTGAGCGTGAAGCGCGCCTGGGCAAGGCCGCTCGCCATCTGCAGCAGATCGCGGATGCGGATGGCGCCGCGGGGGTCTGCCGCCCATTCAGGCAGGTACGTGGAGACGGGCTCGTCCACCGACTTGACGTGGCCATCGGCAATCGCGGCGCCGAGGGCCAGCGCGGCGAGCGTCTTCATCATGGACTGGGACTGGGTCAGCCGGCTCCGGTCCCAGCCCGGCGCGTACCACTCCGTCTGCACCACGCCCCAGTGCACCACGATGAGCGCGTAGGAATCGAATTCCGCCGCGTACTGCTCGGCTTCCCGTAACGCCGCGGGTGCGATCGTGAGGCCATCGGGCCTCGCTGCCGGGAGATCCAGGACCGGCCCCCCGCCCACGGAGGCCGTCGGCCGGAAGTCCATGTGGTCCGGCTCCAGGTGCGTGAGGACGTTCCACCAGCGGCGCCAGAACGGCGGATCCTGCCAATAGGACCAGCTGACAGCACCGGCCGAGGCCAGTAACAGGAGGAGCATGCCGCCCAGGATTTTCGAACGCACGGTGGCCTCCGCTTTCAGCGCTGCATCACACACGCAAAACCGGCCGCAGTCCAGCGGACTGAATCCGGCGCCGGAAGGCCTGCGAAGTGTTTACCGGACCCAATGTGCGGGTCGCGCCTGAAGGCGCTCCTACGCCGGCTGCGTGCAGTTCACGGGCCGGATCATCTGCCAGCTCCAAGGAGAACCCAGAAATGACTGCTGTCGCCCCCCGCTCCGGTTTCCGCAGCCTGCGTGCCCTCGCGGGCCTCTTCGCGCTGTCCCTCGTCGGCATGGCCGTCACGCCGTCGGCCAGGGCGGCCGATATCGTCGACACCGCCGCTGCCGCCGGCTCGTTCAACACGCTGGTGGCCGCGGTCAAGGCTGCCGGGCTCGTTGACGCGCTCAAGGGCCCCGGGCCGCTCACCGTGTTTGCGCCCACCGATGCCGCGTTCGCCAAGCTTCCGGCGGGTACGCTCGATGACCTGCTGAAGCCGGAGAACAAGGAAAGGCTGAAGGGCATCCTGCTGTATCACGTGGTCTCCGGAAAGGTCATGTCCACCGACCTCAAGGGCACCGTCACGCCAGCCACCCTACAGGGCGCCACGCTGACCATCGTCGCCGGCGCTACCGGCGTCACCGTGAACGGCGCGAACGTCGCAAAGGCCGATGTGGCCGCCAGCAACGGCGTCATCCACGTCATCGATGCCGTAGTGCTGCCGCCCGCGAAGTAATTGCTGCTGGCTGCGGCGGCCGGGGAAATGAGGCCCCGGCCGCCGTCCGGCCAGGCCGCCCGCTTCTGCCAGAACGCACACGGGGCTGTTGTATGATGACGGTCGTTGAAATCCAGCCCGCATCCCGACGATTGACCACGACCCAATCCATACTCGAGCGCGTTGCAGCTGGCGATTCCGCCGCGGTGGGCGAATGCCTGGACCGGTATGGCGATCTCGTCTGGTCCCTCGCGCGGCGGTATTTGCGCAATGCGGCTGACGCGGAGGATGCCGTCCAGGACATCTTCATCGACATCTGGGGCAGCGCCGCCCGGTACGATCGCAACATTGCGAGCGAAGTCGCCTTCATCTCAACCATCGCCCGCCGCCGGCTCATCGACAAGATCCGGGCGGCGGAGCGCAAGCCCCTCATGGACTCCCTCGACGATGACGAAGGTGCCCCCATTGACCCGGGCATTCCGGCGACGGTCGAGGACGACACCGAAGTCACGATCGTGGAGCGGGTACTGGCGGAGATGGACCCGGAGCACCAGAAGGTGCTGTCCATGTCGCTCTACGAGGGTTATAGCCACAGCGAGATCGCCGAACGACTGTCCCTCCCCCTGGGAACGGTGAAGACCCGGGTGCGCCGGGGCCTCATCCACATCCGTGAACAGCTGAATATTTCCACGACGGACGACTCCGCCGAGGAGTTGCTCGGATGAACGCCAGCAACGTGCGCGACAGGGACCGGCTTGCCGAGTTGCTCGCGGACGAGGCTTCGGCCGCGCTGGACGCGGGTGACGCGCCGGAGCTCAAGGGACTCCTGAACCACCAGGCCGGCGTGGGCCGTGACGGGC
>CAZTGY010000162.1:0-6463 GCA_964613445.1 uncultured Chromatiaceae bacterium
GCCCAACCCCCCCCCGCCCACCGTAGGCGCGGCTACAGCCGCCACCCCGGCTCCCGCCGCCCCGGCAACGGGGGGTCGCGGCTGACGCCGCTCCTTCGGTGGCTGCCACCCCCATGGAAATCCTGGCCGTCATCCTCGCCATCGCCTACCTCGTCCTGGCGATCCGGGAAAACCGCTGGTGCTGGCCGGCGGGCATCGCCAGCGCGCTGCTCTACCTGGGCGTGTTCTACGCGGCCGGCCTCTACATGCAGGCCGGGCTGCAGCTGTTCTACGCCGCCATGGGCGCCTACGGCTGGTGGTCGTGGCGACCGGGCGCGGACGGCGCCGCCGTGCTCGCCATCCACCGCTGGCCACCGCGCCGGCACGCCGTCGCGCTCGCGCTGATCGCGCTGTTCTCCGTCGCCAGCGGCGCACTGCTCGACCGCTACACGGGGGCCGCGTCGCCGTACCTGGATTCGGCCGTCACCTGGAGCGCGATCCTCACCACCGGGATGGTCGCGCGGAAGCTCCTCGAGAACTGGCTGTACTGGTTCGTGATCGACGCCGTGAGCCTCGGGCTCGCGCTGGAGCAGGGGCTTTACGCGACGTCGGGGCTGTTCGCGCTCTACCTGGCGCTCGTGGTGCTCGGGTGGCGCCGCTGGCGGCTGGCCTGGGAGCGGCAGCCGGTGACCGCGGCATGACCGGGCCGGCCAGGCGGCCCCCGGGCCTGCCGGCAGGCTGGGAACTCCAGGAGATCCTGGCCAGCACCCCGGTGAGCCGCACCTTCCGGGTCCTCGCGGACGGGCGGCAGGCGGTCCTCCGGGTGGACCGGCCCCTGGCCCGGCGGCTGGGGCTGAACCGCGCCGCCGAGGCGGAGGTGCTCCGCGCCGTGGCGGTTGCCGGGCTGGGACCCGCCTGCCTCGCCGTCGACCCCGGCGCCGGCACGCTGCTCACCGGCTGGCTGCCCGGCCGGGCCTGGTCGGCCGCCGACCTCCGGGAGCCTGCCAAGCTGCGGCGGGCCGCCGGCCTGCTGCGCCGGGTCCACGGCCTGCCGGCCGCCGGCCCCGGGCTCGACCTGGCGGCCGCCATCGACCGCTATGCCGCGCTGGGCGGGCCCCGCGCGGCGGCGGCTGCCCGCCGGGCCCGGGACCGGCTGGCCCGCTGCCGGCCGGCCTTCGACGGGTCGTGCCTGTGCCACAACGACCCTACCCCCGGGAACTTCGTTGCGGGCGCCAACGGCGGCCTGCACCTGATCGACTGGGAGTACGCGGCGCCGGGTGATCCGGCCTTCGACCTGGCGGGCCTCGCCGTCGGGGCGGGCCTGGACGCGTCCGGGGACGACCTGCTGCTCGGCGCCTACGCGGGCCGCCGGCCCGGGCCCGCCGAACGGGCCCGTCACCAGGCCTGGAAGGCCTTCTGCGAGGCCCTGGGGGTGCTCTGGGCCAACGCTCTTGGCCGGCCCTCTGGGCCGCGGCCCTGATTGAGTAAAATCAGGCCCTTGGTCCGCGTGAGTTCCAGTAACTTCCCCGCGCCCGGTTCCGGCGGCGCCGGAGGCGGGGCCCCGTATGAAAGTTCTGCCGCAATGCCCGGCCGGATTATGGAAGATCGCGATTGCGGACTGCACATTCTGTCACTAGAGTAGACCTCGCCTAGAACAGAGGTGCCGCGCGTCCTCAGCTGGGTGAATGAATAAGAAAACGCCGAGTACAGAGGGAACGTCATGAAATTGAAGATCGCCGCAGGCCTGCTGGTGGGCCTTTCCTTTGCCAGTTCCAGCCAGGCAGCCTCGATTTCGTACTTCCTCGACCAGTCCAACAAACTGGCGGACGGCATCAACTACCTGAAGGTCACCATCGACGACGAGGGCGCCGCCGGCGCCATCAATTTCACCGTCGAGGCCCTGCAGCCGCTGCTCGACATCGCCGGGCCCAATTTCGGCATCCAGAAGTTCGGGTTCAACATCCTGGGCGGGGTCGGCGCCGAGGCCGCGGACGTGGACCTGCCCGCCGGCTGGCGGGCCCGGAACGGCGGCCGCATGGACGGCTTCGGCCTCTTCGACGTCACGCTGAAGGGCAAGGGCAACAAGCGCCAGGATCCGCTGACCTTCTCCATCACGGGCGTGGACCTCGACACCATCCAGAGCTACGTGGACCTCTCCTCGGGCCGTTCACCCCAGGGCTTCTCGCTGTTCTCCGCCCACGTGGCGGGCTTCGACCTCTGCGCGGGTGGCGCCGACCCCTTCAGCAAGTCGTCCGGCAAGTCGTCCGGCAAGCACAGCCACGGCAACAGTCACGGCGGTTGCTCGGGTCGCCTCTCCAGCGCCTACTTCGGCGGCAACCAGGTCGTGCCGGCACCCCCCGCCATCTGGCTGCTGGGCACCGCCATCGCGGGCCTCGCCGTGCGCCGCTTCCGGACGGGCCGCCAGGCTGCTGCCTGAGCCCCGGCTCACGCCGCGTCCGGCAAACGGGCCCTGCGGGGCCCGTTTTGCTGTAGGAGCGCCTGTAGGAGCGCCTTCAGGCGCGACCGGAAACAGGCGTCGCGCCTGAAGGCGCTCCTACGGGTGGGGGTCGCGCCTGAAGGCGCTCCTACGGGCGCTCCTACGGCAATGAAAGCTTGGTAATGTTCAACGGGCCTCCGGGGCCGGTGATAGACTGAACATTCAAGGGGCTAGGCGGGTTTTCTGGACGAAAATCCTGCTTCGGTCACAGTCAGGAACCCGGTCCCCGGCTAGCATTAGCCCTACATAAAGAACGTCTCATCCACCACGGCCGGCACTTTTAAAGTGTCGGCACGAAAGACGGCAGAACCCAATCTATGGCCTTTGAGATCGCGATCCCCGAAGACGACAACCGGACGTTCGGTGACTACCTGGACGCCCTGAAGCGGCGCCGCAAGCCGGCCCTGATCCTCGCCCTGACGCTGCTGGTGCTCGGTGGCATCACCATCTTCATGTGGCCGAACGCCTACACCTCGACGGCCGTGATCCTGATCGAGGACCCGGACATCCCGCCGGGCCTGGTCCCGACGACCGTGACCACCTTCGCCTCCAAGCAGATCCAGTACATCAACCAGCGGGTGATGACGCGCACCAACCTGGCGCAGATCATCGAGAAGTTCGACCTGTTCCCCGAGGAGCGCAAGTTCCTGCCCACGCTGCTGCTGGTGGAGGACGTCCAGAAGGACATGAGCATCGACGTCATCGACGTCCAGCAGCAGGGCTCGGGCGGCCAGCAGATCACGAGCACCATCGCCTTCAAGCTGGGCTTCGAGCACAAGAACCCCGAGGTTGCCCGGCAGGTCGCCAACGAACTGGTCTCGCTCTACCTGGCGGAGAACGTGCGGTCCCGGACCGAGAAGACGGCCGAGACCAGCCAGTTCATGCAGGCCGAGGTGGACCGCCTCGACGCGGAAGTGAAGGACCTGGAATCCCAGATCGCCGGCATCAAGCGGGACAACGAGGGCAGCCTGCCCGAGCTCATGACCTTCAACATGCAGCTCATGGCCTCCCTGGACAACGACATCGGCGAGATCGACCGGCAGATCCAGTCGCTCCGCGAAAACAAGATCATGCTGGACGCCGAGCTGGCCAAGCTCAGCCCCATCGCCACCACCGTCACGTCCGAGGGCAGGCCGATCTCGTCGCCCCAGGACCAGCTGAAGGCGCTGCAGACGGAACTGGCCCGGCTGGAGGGCCGCTACAGCCCCGAGCACCCCGACGTGATCCGCGTGCGCCGCGACCTGGAGGCCGTCAGGGCCCAGCTGGGCGCCGACATCAGCCTGGACCAGAACAACGCCAACCTCGCCCAGGCCCGCGTCGACCTGGCGAAGGCCCAGGCCAGCTACAGCGCCGATTCCCCCCAGGTGCAGCAGGCCGACCGCCTGGTGCGCAGCCTGGAAGCCCGCGCCGCCGAGCCCCGCCGCCAGGGCATGGGCAGCATGGAGCCGGACAACCCCGTCTACATCCAGATCCGCGCCCAGCGGGAGTCGCTCGATTCCACCGAGCGCTCGCTGGTGACCAAGCAGACCGAGCTGCGCGCCCGGCGCTCCGAGGCCGAGCGCAAGATGCTGAAGAGCTCCGAGGTGGAGAAGGACCTGAGCGCCCTGATCCGCCGCCTGCAGGGGGCCACCTTCAGCTACCAGAACGCCCAGGAGCGCCTGGTGACGGCCAAGATGGGCCAGTCGCTGGAAACCCAGAGCAAGGGCGAGCGCTTCGCCCTGGTCGAGCCGCCGGACCTGCCGCTGCTGCCCTCCAGCCCGAACCGGCCCGTGCTGCTGGCGCTGCTCATCGTGCTGGTGCTGGCCGCCGGCCTGGGCTGGCCCCAGGTGGCCGAGTCCATGGACGAGGCCATCCACAGCGCCCGCGCCATCGAGCGCGTGCAGGGCGCGCCGCCGATCGCCGAGATTCCGCTGATTGAAACGGCCGAGGATCGCAAGAAGGAACGCAACGCGAGGGTGGGGGTGTTGCTCATCGCGCCGGTCATCGTGGCCATCATCCTGGCCCTCATCCACTTCCTCTGGATCCCGCTGGACGTGCTCTGGTACGTGGGTCTCCGCCGCCTGGGAATGTAACGACACATGGAACGCATCAAGAAAGCACTCGAGCGCGCCGGCCAGGACCGCCTGACCTCCACGGATGTCCTGCGGCAGGCCGCCCAGCAGCAGGGGGTCCCGGCGGACCTCTCGACGGGCGTGCGCTACACCATGACCAAGATGGTGGAGGTGTCGCCGAAGACCCTGCTGGACAACCGCATCATCGCGGCGCTCCCGGAGCACAAGTTCAAGGACGCCTACCGCATGATGCGCACCCGGGTGCTGCAGACCATGCGCAACAACGGCTGGACGTCCGTGGCCGTGACCGGGCCGGCCTCCGGCTGCGGCAAGACGCTGACCGCGATCAACCTGGCCGTGAGCCTGGCCATGGAAGTGACCCACACGGTGCTGCTGGTGGACCTGGACCTGCGGCGGCCGACCGTGCACAAGTACTTCGGCTACGAGCCGGAGCTGGGCCTGTCGGACTACCTCACGGGCGACATCCCCCTGCACCAGCTGCTGTTCACGCCCTCCATCGACCGGCTGGTCGTGCTGCCGGGCCGGAGCGCGCTGCCGAATTCCGCCGAGATGCTCCGCTCGCCGCGCATGGTGGCGCTGGTGAACGAGCTGAAGACCCGCTACCCGGACCGCCTGGTCGTGTTCGACCTGCCGCCGATCCTGGCCGCCGACGATGCCCTGGCGTTCTCGCCGTACACCGACTGCTTCCTGATGGTGGCCGAGAGCGGCGGCACGAAGAAGGACGACCTGCAGAAGGCCTTCGAGATCCTCAAGAACACGCCGCTGGTCGGCACGGTGCTGAACAAGTCCGAGGCGCCGACGTCCGGCTACGGGTACGGGGGCCTGGTGCAGAAGAAGAAGCGCTTCTTCGGCACCTGACGCGCGATGTACGAGGGCTTCTACGGCCTCAGGGAGCGACCGTTCGCCCTGCTGCCTGACCCGTCATTCCTGTACCTGTCGAAGGGCCACAGCACGGCCCTGACCCTGCTCCGCTACAGCATCATGAACCGCCAGGGCTTCACGGTGGTGAGTGGCGAGGTGGGCAGCGGCAAGACCACCCTGATCAACCGGTTGCTGGACGAGATGAAGTCCGGCATGACGGTGGGCCTGATCAACTTCACCACCCGGTCCTTCGGCGACATGGCCGAGTGGATCATGATGGCCTACGGGCTGCCCTACAAGAACAAGAGCAAGGTCGAGCTGTACGACGACTTCGTGCAGTTCATGATCCGCGAGTACGCGGCCAAGCGACCCGTGGTGCTGATCGTGGACGAGGCCCAGAACCTGGGGATCCGCGGCCTGGAAGACATCCGCATGCTCTCCAACGTGAACGCGGAGAAGGACTACCTGCTGCACGTGATCCTGGTGGGCCAGCCCGAGCTGCGCTCCCTGCTGCAGAGCCCGCAGCTGCGCCAGCTGACCCAGCGGGTGTCGGTCGCCTACCACCTCCGCCGGCTCACGGAGGAGGAGGTGCAGCAGTACATCGTGCACCGCGTGACCCACGTCGGCGGCTCCGCCGACCTGTTCGATCCCGAGGCCATTCGCCTCGTGGCCGCCGCCAGCGAGGGCATCCCCCGGCTCATCAATACCTTCTGCGACCTGGCACTCGTCTATGCCTACTCCGAGGAGAAGCCGACGGTCGGGGCGGCCGAGGTGAGGGCGGTGCTGGAGGATCGAAAGAGGATGGGGTTGCCGGCGGGGGACAAGTCTGACTCCACGCCGATCAGCGCAACGACTCCCGGCGGCTAACGCGCGCCTTTCCGGGCGCGCTAACCGGCGATTCCTGCAGTGAATCAGCAACGCCGATTAACTCTCAACATTCTGTCGTCCATGGGACAGGTAGTGCTGTCCACAGGACTACTAGTCATCCTCTACCGCTACCTCGTGGGGATGATAGGGATTCAAGCTCTTGGTATTTGGTCGCTTTTGCTTGCTG
>CAZTGY010000163.1:0-6450 GCA_964613445.1 uncultured Chromatiaceae bacterium
ATCGCGCGGCCGTGCAAGGCCAGAAGCTGAATTTGACGCTCGGCTTCTCGCACCCGGTCGAGTATCCGATCCCGCAAGGCATCACGATCGAGACGCCGAGCCAGTCGGAAATCATCATTAAGGGCATGGATCGCCGGCAGGTGGGCCAAGTGGCCGCCGACATCCGCGACTACCGTCCGCCGGAACCCTACAAGGGCAAAGGCGTCAAGTACTCGGACGAGCGCATCGTCCTGAAAGAAGCGAAGAAGAAGTAAGCCATGGCGACAGACAAAAAGGCCAAGCGCCAACGTCGTGCGCGCCGCACGCGAGTGCGGATTGCGTTGCAGGGCGTTCACCGGTTGTGCGTGCACCGCACGCCGCAGCACATCTACGCGCAGATCATCGCGCCCGAGGGCAACCGCGTGGTCGCGAGCGCGTCGACGCTCACGAAGGAGCTGCGCGGCGATCTGAAGAGCACGGGCAACATCGCGGCCGCGGCCGCCGTCGGCAAGGCGATTGGCGAGCGCGCGAAGCAGGCTGGCGTCGAGGCGGTCGCGTTCGACCGCTCGGGCTTCAAGTACCACGGGCGCATCAAGGCCCTCGCCGACGCCGCTCGCGAAGCGGGCCTCAAGATCTAGAGCGAACACCATGGCAAACGCAGACGAGTTCCAAGAAAAGCTGGTCGCGGTCAACCGCGTCGCGAAGGTCGTGAAGGGCGGCCGCCAGTTCGGCTTCACCGCGCTCACGGTTGTCGGCGATGGCAACGGCCGCGTCGGCTTCGGCTACGGCAAGGCGCGCGAGCTGCCGCTCGCGATCCAGAAGGCCATGCAGGCCGCGCGCAAGAACTTGCACACGGTCGCGCTCAAGCGCGACACGATCCAGTACGAGCTGCGCGGTGAGCACGGCGCCACGCGCGTGTTCATGCAGCCGGCGTCCGACGGTACGGGCGTCATCGCGGGCGGCGGCATGCGCGCGGTGCTCGAGTGCGCCGGCGTGCGCAACGTGCTCGCCAAGAGCTACGGCTCGCGCAACCCGATCAACGTGGTGCGCGCCACGATGAACGCCCTGGAGGGCATGCGCTCTCCCGACGCGATCGCTGCGAAGCGGGGCAAGGCACTGGCGGATCTGGTGGGCTGACGTCATGGCAACTGCAAAGAAGACGGCCCGGAAGGCCACAACGGCGGGCAAGGTCAAGCTGACCCTGGTGAAGAGCAAGTTTGGCCGGTTGGAGAGCCACAAGGCGTGCGTGTCGGGCCTCGGCCTGCGCCGCATGCATCACTCCGTCGTCGTCGCCGACACGCCGGAGAACCGGGGCATGATCAATCGTATCGCCTACATGCTGCGCGTCGAGTCGGCCCAGTAGAGTCGATCAGAACGAGTCGATCAGAGGTTTAGAGGTTCATGAAACTCAACACGCTCAAGCCCGGGTCCCGCAAGGCGCGCAAGCGCGTCGGGCGCGGCAGTTCCGCCGGCCAGGGCAAGACCTGCGGCCGCGGGCACAAGGGCCAGTCCGCCCGCGCCGGCGGCTATCACAAG
This sequence comes from uncultured Chromatiaceae bacterium, assembly GCA_964613445.1. Lineage (GTDB taxonomy): Bacteria > Pseudomonadota > Gammaproteobacteria > Steroidobacterales > SHZI01. The sequence continues at coordinate 1,516 of CAZTGY010000163.1, forward strand.
GTTGGCTTCGAGGGCGGCCAGATGCCGATCCAGCGGCGCCTGCCGAAGATCGGTTTTGTCTCGCACCTGCACGCGGCCACGGCCGAAGTCCGGTTGCACGAACTGCTCCTGGTCAAGGGCGGCGTGGTCGACCTGGATGCGCTCAAGGCCGCCAAGATCGTCGGCCGGGACGTCGAGACGGCCAAGGTCATCGCGTCCGGCAAGATCGATAAGGCCGTCAAGCTCAAGGGCATCAAGGTCACTCCGGGCGCCCGCAAGGCCATCGAAGCGGCCGGCGGCAGCGTCGAAGACTAGAAGGCACAGGAACCGATATCGTGGCAAAGGGCGGCATGGCAAATCCTGCGGCAGCGCTTGGCGAGGCAACGCGCTTCGCTGATCTCCGCTCGCGCCTGCTGTTCCTGTTCGGCGCGCTTGTCGTCTATCGCGTGGGTACCTTCATCCCCGTCCCTGGCATCGACCCGCAGGCTCTGGCCCAGTTCTTCCAGCAGCAGTCCGGAACGATCCTGGCGATGTTCAACATGTTTTCCGGCGGCGCGCTGTCACGGCTCAGCATCTTTGCCCTGGGCATCATGCCGTACATCTCGGCATCCATCATCGTGCAGATGGCCGGCATCGTGATTCCGCAGATGAACCAGCTGCGGAAGGAAGGGGAGTCCGGTCGCCGGAAGCTGACCCAGTACACGCGCTATGGCACCGTGGGCCTTGCCCTCGTGCAGTCCCTCGGTGCCTCCATCGCCCTGCAGAACCAGGGGCTGGTGATCAACCCCGGGTTCAGCTTCATTTTCACGGCCGTGGTTACGCTCATCACGGGCACCATCTTCCTCATGTGGCTGGGTGAGCAGATTACCGAGCGCGGTATCGGCAACGGCATCTCGATGATCATCCTCTCCAGCATCATTTCCGGCCTGCCATCGGCCATCGGCGGCACCCTCGAGCTGGTGAACACAGGCGAGATGAATCCCGCGATCGCGCTGATCCTCATCCTGCTGATCGTCGTGGTCACTGCCTTCGTGGTCTTCATGGAGCGCGGACAGCGACGCATCACGGTCAACTACGCCCGCCGGCAGCAGGGCCGCCGCGTCTATGCCGGCCAGTCCAGCCACCTGCCGTTCAAGATCAACATGTCTGGCGTGATCCCGCCGATCTTCGCCTCCAGCATCATCCTGTTCCCCGCGACGATCGCCAGTTGGTTCGGCACCAACGAAGGCTTTGGCTGGCTGCAGGACCTCTCCGCCCAGCTGTCGCCGGGGCAGCCCATCTACATCCTGCTCTACGCCAGCCTGATCATGTTCTTCTGCTTCTTCTACACGGCGCTCGTCTTCAACTCCCGGGAGACGTCCGACAACCTGAAGAAGAGCGGCGCATTCATTCCCGGCATCCGGCCGGGCCAGCAGACCGCCGATTACATCGACAAGGTGCTCACGCGCCTGACGTTCTGGGGCGGCATCTACATCACCGCGGTGTGCCTGCTGCCCGAGTTCATGATCCTCTACTGGCGAGTACCCTTTTACTTCGGCGGCACGTCGCTGCTGATCATCGTGGTCGTCACTATGGACTTCATGGCGCAGCTCCAGGCGCACATGATGTCCCATCAATACGAGAGCCTGCTGAAGAAGGCCAACTTTGGCGGTATAGGTCGGGCGGGTCAGCTCCGCTAGGGGCTGACGAACGGAGTCGTTATGAAGGTCAGGGCATCAGTCAAGAAGATCTGCAGGAACTGCAAGGTCGTTCGTCGCAAGCGCGTAGTGCGGGTGATCTGCAGTGATCCCCGGCACAAGCAGAGGCAGGGTTAAGCATGGCACGTATCGCTGGCATCAATATTCCGCCGAACAAGCACGTCGGCATCGCACTCACCCACATTTTCGGCGTGGGCCGCAACCGGGCGCTCCGCGTCTGCGAGGCGGCAGGCATTCAGCCGAACGTGAAGGTCAAGGACCTGAGCGAGCCGGAGGTGGAGAGGATCCGCACGGAGATTGCGCGCTTCCCCGTCGAGGGCGACCTGCGCCGTGAGGTTTCCATGAGCATCAAGCGTCTGATGGACCTCGGCTGCTACCGGGGAATCCGTCACCGCAAGGGGCTCCCGATGCGTGGCCAGCGCACCCGGACCAACGCACGTACCCGGAAGGGCCCGCGGCGGGCCATCCGGCGCTAACAGTCAAAGAGAAGAGAGTACAGATGGCAAACGAACCAGAAGCACCCGCAGGCAATGGAGCACCGGCCGCTGCCGGTGCAGCCACTGCGGCGGCAAAGGGCGTCCGCAAGAAGTCGAAGCGTCTCGTGGTGGACGGCATCGCCCACATTCACTCGACCTTCAATAACACGATCGTCACTATCACCGACCGCCAGGGAAACACGCTGAGCTGGGCCACGGCCGGCAGCTGCGGGTTCAAGGGCTCCCGCAAGAGCACGCCCTTCGCCGCCCAGGTGGCGGCCGAGCGCGCCGGCCAGGCGGCTCTCGAGTACGGCCTGAAGGCCCTCGAGGTGTTCGTCAGTGGTCCGGGACCCGGTCGCGAATCCGCCGTCCGTTCACTGAATGGCGTCGGCTACCGCATCAGCAACATCGAAGACATCACCCCGATTCCACACAACGGGTGTCGGCCGCCGAAGAAGCGGCGCGTTTAAGGACGATCCAGCATGGCCAGATATCGCGGACCTACTTGCAAGCTCGCCCGACGGGAAGGCACTGACCTGTTCCTGAAGAGCGGCGTCAAGCCTCTCGAGACCAAGTGCAAGCTGGAGACCCCACCGGGTACCAAGCAGGCCGCCCGCAAGGGCCGTCTCTCAGACTACGGCGTGCAGCTGCGTGAGAAGCAGAAGCTGCGCCGCATGTATGGCGTGCTGGAGCGGCAGTTCCGGAACACCTACCACAAGGCCGCCAGGATGAAGGGCTCCACGGGCGAGAACCTGCTCAAGCTCCTGGAAGGCCGGCTGGATAACGTGGTGTACCGCATGGGCTTTGCGTCGACCCGCGCCGAGGCCCGGCAGCTGGTCAGCCACTGCGCGATCAAGGTGAATGGCAGCCTGGTGAACATCCCGTCCTATCAGGTCGCCGCCGGCGACAAGATCGAAGTCACCGAGAAGGCGAAGGCCCAGCCCCGCATCAAGACTGCGGTTGCAATGGCGAGCCAGGTCGGCTTCCCCGAGTGGGTCGAAGTGGATGACCAGACACTGGTTGGCACGTTGAAGAACCTGCCGGCGCGGGACGACATCCTGCCCGACGTGAACGAGAACCTCGTCATCGAGCTCTATTCCAAGTAATTGCCCGACGCGTTGACCGGGCGACCGGGCAACAAGTTGAGCAAGTCGTTTTTGACGTGAATCAGGTCCAGATATTTTAGGAGGCCTGTCAGATATGCAGCCATCGATCAGCGAATTCCTCAAGCCACGCAGCGTCCGGGTCCAGGCGGAGACCGGCAACCGCGCGCGTATCGTCATCGAGCCGCTCGAGCGCGGCTTTGGCCATACCCTGGGCAATGCGCTGCGCCGGGTCCTGCTCTCGAGCATGCCGGGTGCTGCCATCGTGGAGGCTGAGATCGAGGGCGTGCTCCACGAGTACACCAGCATCGAAGGCGTCCAGGAAGACGTCGTCGAGATCCTCCTCAACCTCAAGGGGGTGGCGATCCGCATGCACTCGCGGGACCGCGTCGAGCTGACCGTGCACCGCAAGGGCCCGGGCCCGGTAACGGCGGGCGATATCGTCACGGACCACGACGTGGAAGTCGTAAATCCGAAGCACGTCATTGCCAACCTCACCAGCAGCGGCGAGCTGAAGATGATGCTGACCATCGAGCGGGGCCGCGGCTACCGCGCCGCCGTGACCCAGCAGGATCCCGAGGAGCAGAGCACCGGCATCGGCCGCCTGCGACTCGACGCCTCGTTCAGCCCGGTCCGCAAGGTCACCTACACCGTGGAGTCGGCCCGCGTTGAGCAGCGCACGGACCTGGACAAGCTGGTGCTCGACGTGGAGACCAACGGCACCATCGATCCGGAAGACGCGATCCGTCGCGCCGGCACGATCCTGAAGGACCAGCTGGACGTGTTCCTCGAGCTGCGCGGCCAGGACGAGGCCACCTCGACCACGGCCGAGTCGCAGATCGAGCCGATCCTGCTGCGCCCCGTGGACGAGCTCGAGCTCACCGTCCGTTCCGCCAACTGCCTCAAGGCGGAAAACATCAACTACATCGGCGACCTCGTGCAGCGCACGGAAGTCGAGCTGCTGCGCACCCCCAACCTCGGCAAGAAGTCCCTCACCGAGATCAAGGAAGTGCTCGAGAGCCATGGCCTCTCCCTCGGAATGCGCATTGAGAACTGGCCGCCCCCGAGCCTGGCCAAGCACGACGACAAGGCTGCCTGATACCAACTGATCGGAACCACGAGCGATGATGCACCGTAAGGCCGGCCGAGCCCTCGGCAGGAAGAGCAGTCACCGGACTGCCATGTACCGCAACATGGCGGCCTCGCTGATTCGTGAAGAGACGATCCGCACGACGGTGCCCAAGGCAAAGGAACTGCGCCGGGTCGTGGAGCCCCTGATCACGCTTGCCAAGGTGGATGGCCTGGCCAATCGCCGGCTGGCGTTCTCGCGCCTGCGGGACCGTCCGGCCGTCGGCAAGCTGTTCAACGACCTCGGCCCGCGCTTCAAGGCGCGGCCGGGTGGCTACCTCCGGATCCTCAAGATGGGCTTCCGGGCCGGCGATGCGGCGCCGATGGCTCTGGTCATGCTGACTGACAAGGCCGGCGTGGTGGCCGAGTCTGCTGCCCCCGCGACCAAGAAGGCCCGGAAGAAGGCCGCCCCGACGGCTGCCGCCAGCAAGAATCCCCGTGCCAAGAAGGCCAAGGCTGCCGCTGCCTGATCACTGTAGGAGCGGCTTCAGCCGCGACCGGCTCCGGGTAGCCGCTCGCGGCTGAAGCCGCGCCGACGGACGCGCGGGCGCC